>JBIPLT010000014.1:0-22488 GCA_044368255.1 Flavobacteriales bacterium | reverse complement strand
GTGGTTCTCCATAAAATGGAATTGATTCACTTTTTAAAATTTGTAAGCATAACTTTTGCACCGATCTCGTTTCACTAACAAATGGATATTTCTCCAATAAGGAAATAAGTTGGTTAATCGATTTTAATGCTGTAAAAACAAATTCTTGTTGCACTGATCGTTTTTTATCGGAGTATAGTTCATGTAATTTATCTAATGTATCAGCTATACAAGTTAATCCATCCGTTTGTGCATTTTCCCATGGAATAAATAAGGGGAGAATGGTTGAAGCATCATCTATAAATATTTTTAATTCATCAGCACTTAAAAATGATTTCCCTGATTGAATTATTTTATCTGATGTATAAGCACTTTTTCCAAAGGATAATGAAACACATTCTGAGTTGGTTAAAACTCTTAAAACATCCGGAGCGTAAAATCGAATATTTCCATTTTTGGAAACTCTCATTCCGCATTGCATTTCAAATAGTGCGGCAATAAAAGTAAATAGGGTAGTATTTCGTAATGAATAACCCATGGTTATATTCGCCGCGGTTATATTATCAGGTAAAGAATTAATAACAGGTAGCAATAATTGTTCGTCTGCCAACACAACAACCGTATCATTTAAATCCTCTTCACTTAATCCGCTTAAAATTTGTCCTGCTACTTGTGCTTGTAATGTATTTCCTGGTACACCATAAATTTTTATTTCTCTCTCAATATTTTTGAAATGCTGATGTACTGGATTGTCGGCAAACCATTTTTTGTTTTTTAATTGACGAATAAATGTTCCTGCTTCGTGATTGGAGTTTTCAGAATACCATGCATCAGAATCAGCTAAAAATACAGCTTTATTAGAGGAGCAAAGTGAATCAATTATTTTTTCTTCAGATTTAGAAATAGCATTGAATCCGCCAATGTAAATGGATTGATCTTGGTAATTATTAACTTTTGAATCTACTTTTTGTGAGGCAATGCGATAAATTCTTCCCGAAGAATAAATTTTTTCTTTTTCACATCTTTCATAAAATGCTTGATAGTAAACCCCCATTTTTAACCAAAAACTGAGGTATTTCTCTTGCGAAGGACTTAAATTCTCGTCATTAAAACTCCAATCTTCTATTTCTTGAATATTTCTTAAGTCTCTAAAAAAACTTTTTGCGTCAATCAAATAACGATCAATTTCATTAAAATCCGTAAGCATAATTTGTCCCCATTTCGAGAAATTCTCGAAGGGTTCTGATGATTCTTTTTCAATTTCTTGATAAGCTTTATATAATTCAAAAAGCAAAACCGTATTATCCGTTGAATCCGCTTCTGCAATTTCTTTTACAATTTCATCAATGGTAATTATTTTTGGAGAAAGAAATGTTTGTTTTATTTTTTTTACGAGATGCTTTCTCAAAAATAATCCCGCTCTGCGGCTAGGTAAAACAACGGTTACCTTATGAAGTTGGGTCACTTCATGTTCTTTTAGAATCAGGTCGGCTATATCTTCGAGAAAGGCTGTATTCACTGATTATTTTTTGTTTTCGTGTTATCCTTACAAATGTAAGCCATATCTTTGAATTCTAAATGGCAACTTTTCCTCAATATCGTAAGTTTTCTAATCATAAAACATGGTTTAAGATTATTTCTGAAACTGAAATGCAAGAATTGAAGGTTTTAGGCGGATTTTACAATCATTCTGTTTTTAAGGCTACCACATTTGTAGATAGAAATTTGATTTCCGATATGATTTTTAATTTAGATCATCACTGGGAAGTAATTACAGAATATGAATTTGAAAGAAATTTAGAAAATTGTAAGAATACTTTACAATTAAGAGAATCACTCTAAATCTTTACATGGAATTTCTAAGGTATCTTGACGAGAGTAAAACCCTGTTCTAGTAAATATTCTTATGCCTCCATTTTCAGGATGTTCTAAACAATCACATAAATGTTTACCTACCTTTTTAAAATACTTTTTTGAATTGTACATCGGCACGCATGTTTGTTCAATGGCCCAATATTCAACACGCATCGCGCTTTTCATATCGGTGGTATCTAGATATAAATGTTCTGCTAAGCTAGTATTAACTAAATTATCTTCATAACCGTCAAAGTAAAATTCCATTTCATCTGAATTTCCCGAATATAAATGAAGTGAAAGGGCTTTATCCCAAATACCGGTGAAACTGATTGCAGGAAGAACATAAAATAAAGTTATTAGGGCCATACCTGTTTTTGTTTTTAGCAGTGAATATTGTTCAATTAAATAATTTTTAAGAAGAGATTTTTCTGAAGGATAGAAAAGTAAAAAAGTTAAAATGGTCATTTCAATATTCCACGGCCAAACAATTTGATTCCAATTATGTCCCCAAGGACCGATGGCGTATAAACTTACCAAATGCAGAAAGAGAACTAAAATAATTCCTATTACTCGAAAACGGGGAATAAAAAGTAAGATGGCAGTGGTGATTTCGAAAGCAGGTAGAATAAACGCAATATTATTTTGAGCGGGCATAGTGAACGTATTCAAATTATCCATTCCCAAAAAATACGCTTCACCAATTCCTAAATGATGCGTAAACCAAGGAAAAATTTCCCAAGCAAAGGCAATATTTAGTTTATTGAACCCACTCCAAAAATAAATGGCAATTACTATCCATTGTAAAAATCGAATCACATTTTCTTTCGAGATTTGTTTTTCAAAAGTAATTATACCCATCATTACTAAATGCAGATAGAACCAAGGTTGCAATCGAATGGTATCTTCTAAAATTAAGAGTAGGGAAGGAATAAAAAAGAGCAATAGATATTTTTTCTCTTTCGGTTTCCAAATCAAAAAAATAAATGAAACGAAAGTTAAAAAAATAAGAAAAGTATCAATAGTTTTATTAAAAGCAATTGGAAGAAACGAAAAATAAGGAATCAATGGAAAATCTCGTTCATTCGGAATCCATAATTCTTTGGTAATAAAAAATTGAGCGAAGAAGGTGAGGAGAACGACACCAGCGGAGAAATTTATTTTTTTTTCGGTTGACAAATTCTGGTTGTTTTATACGAATACACTAAAAAGGGAAATGGGTTCAAATGATATTCTTGTTTTACTTCCTCCGCGTCCCGATAACTATCGGGATCTGCGACTCTGCGTGCCATTCTTCAAAGAATATTCTGCGTGAATTAATTAAAACTCCAAATCCAAATTGAACCTCTGTTTCAACGTCAATAAATGTGGATTTTTTTCCGCTAGTTTCTTAAATTTATCTCTGCTCGTGTAAAGAATTTGTTTAGTATTTTCATCTGTGGTTTGTGCCAAATGTAATTGTACGTGAAAATTATTTAATTCTTTACGAATATATTCCATCATAACCGGCTTCTCTTTTTCAATATCTTGCTCTTGCACTTTATTATCGATGATAAAACCAATTGATGTAGTATCGATTTTTTCAGGATGACGCCGGCTCAATGTAACATACAAACTTTCTTTTCCTGCTTCTTGTAATTTCGCGGCATATTTTTGCCACACCAAAATTAATTTCTCCGGAGTAAAATCATCTTTCGCCAATGTAGAAACATCAACTTCAGCTTCTTTTTCTTCTTTTTTCAAAATGGTTAATTTATCCAAATTGAAAGCAGAAATACTAATTGTTTTTAGTTTATCTAAATCTCTAGTTACAGTTATGCCTTGATCTTTATCTTGCACAATAGGAGAAATAGCCTGTTTACCTACAGCGGCAACTGAAGCATTTGCTGGAACTATAATTTTGGTGAGTTGAACTCCGTCAGGAGGTTTTATGTAAGGCTCGTCAGATTTTTTTTTTGCCCGTTTCATCTAACGAACAGGCTTGCATCAATGTTAATTCAACGAGTAGCCGTTGATTTCGACTGGCTTTGTATTGCACATCACATTTACTAAACATTTCCAAAGCATTTAGCAATAATGGAACAGAGGCTTTTTGCGATTGAACTTTGTATTTTTCTGCAATCATTTCTCCCACTTCTAAGAGCGAAAGAGTAACAGTATCTTTACAAACCAAAAGATTTCTGAAATGTTGCGCAAGTCCGTTGATGAAAAGATGTCCGTCAAAACCATTATTCACTACTTCATCAAATAATACCAATGATAATTTAATGTCTCCAGTGATAATAGCGTCTGTAGCTTTGAAATAATAATCGTAATCGAGAATATTTAAATTATCAATGACGGATTTATACGTAACGGTATTTCCAGCGAAACTTACAATTTGATCAAATATAGAAAGCGCATCACGCAAAGCTCCATCGGCTTTTTGTGCAATGATATGCAAAGCATCCGGTTCGGCAGTGATTCCTTCACTATCGGCAATATGTTGCAAATGCGAAGCAATGTCTACGATTTGTATTCTATTAAAATCAAAAACCTGACAACGCGATAAAATGGTAGGAATAATTTTATGTCGTTCGGTTGTGGCTAAAATAAAAATGGCGTGCTTAGGTGGTTCTTCTAATGTTTTTAGAAATGCATTGAATGCACTAGACGACAACATGTGAACCTCGTCAATGATATAAACTTTGAATTCTCCGATTTGTGGAGCTAATCGAACTTGATCAACCAACACACGAATATCATCCACAGAGTTATTCGAAGCAGCATCGAGTTCGTAAATATTTAAAGATCTTCCTTCATTGAAAGAAGTACAAGACTCACATTGACCACAGGCTTCAACATTTTCAGTCTTGTTAAAACAATTGATCGTTTTTGCTAAAATTCTAGCACAGGTTGTTTTTCCAACACCACGTGGTCCCGTAAATAAAAAAGCTTGGGCTAAATGGTGGTTTTTGATGGCGTTTTTTAGTGTATTGGTAATAGACGCCTGCCCAACAACCGTGTCGAAGGTTTGTGGGCGGTATTTACGAGCCGATACAACGAAATTTTCCATTGGTGCAAATGTAAATAAGATTTTGTATATTGGTTTTTGAATTATGAGATTTGAGAGGAGTTGTGGATAACTTTTAACGACTAAATTTGAGTTTATTTTTTTCGGTATTATTTCAACTTATATTCTTTAATACTAACATTTTTTGATTCCTTTTTACCATTATTCATTTTTGAAGTGGATTTTCGTTTTACAGATTTCATTTTTCCGCTTGTTGACAGGAAATGAAAAGAAATATTAAAATGAAATACCTCATTTTACCGATTTTTTCAATTTTTCAGGATTCTGACGATTATCGAATATCATTACAATTTCGATTAAATTAGGTTTTACTCTGTAAAAAATCGTGTTGTGTGGTGTAATGATATACCTATGAAGGCCAGGTCTTGTTTTTGAAATTGGAAATGCTTCAGGAAAAGTAGAAATGATTTTCATTGAATAATCTAATTTATCAATGAATTTCAATTTAACTTCTAATGGCCATTTCAATTCTAAAAAATCAAATAATTCGTCAAGTTGGTTTTTGGCTAATTCTGAAAAACGAACTTTTCTTATCATTTACGATGTTTTTTCATTACTTTTTCATAAGGAATAGACTTGCCCTCATTTAATTCAGAAATGGATTCATCAATTAAATGCTTTTCGTAGGTAGATAATTCATTCCAAAAATCTTTTTCATCGCTCTTTACTAATTTCAAAATTTGTTCTAGTAAAACACGATTTTCGGTTTTTAATATTTCTTGTACTAGTTCGATTTTTGTATTGGCAATATTCATAGGGTGAATTTTTTATCCAAATATACGAAAAATTCATTCTTTAGTTGCTTGATATTCACACGTTAGTTTCAATGTTAAAAACCGATTGTTTTAAGGCATTTGATTATCATTCAATAATTCCCAAATTTCCCTCTCGTAGCCCTCTAAATAAATAATTCACTATCACTTGTTGATTTCATGGGTTTTCTTATCTTTGCCGTCCGTTTTTACGGGCTGAGCAATCAGTTTAATGTGTAACCAATTAATAATCAATATCAAATGAACCGTTACGAAACTGTTTTCATTTTAACTCCCGTTTTGTCTGAAGACCAGGCAAAGGAAGCAGTCGCCAAGTTCAAAAGTGTTCTCGTTGATGCAAAAGCAAAAATTCATCACGAAGAAAACTGGGGCTTGAAGAAACTGGCGTATCCTATCAACAAGAAAACAACAGGTTTTTATCACCTGATTGAATTCGCGCATGAAGGTGACGCAATCGCAAAACTCGAAACTGAGTACAAACGCGATGAACGTATAATCCGTTTTCTTACTGTGAAACTCGATAAGCACGCTGTGACTTATAACGAGAAAAAACGCAATATGAAAAAAGAAAAAGCGAACGCTTAATTTAACTTAATCAAGAAAAAAAATGGCAGCAGATAATGATATCAGGTACTTAACGCCAATCGCGATTGAGACCACCAAAGAAAAATATTGCAGATTCAAAAAATCTGGAATCAAATATATCGACTATAAAGATCCCAATTTCTTATTGAAATTTGTAAATGAACAAGGTAAACTTCTTCCAAGAAGAGTAACTGGAACTTCATTGAAATTTCAAAGAAAAGTATCGCAAGCAGTGAAACGTGCTCGTCACATCGCTATCATGCCATACGTAGCCGATATGCTTAAATAATTAATCAGAAACAGAACTATTATGGAACTTATTCTTAAGAAAGACATAGACAAATTGGGTTACAAGGACGAAATCGTAAAGGTACGTGACGGTTACGGCCGTAATTTCCTTATCCCAAAAGGACATGCTGTGATTGCAAATGAATCAGCAAAGAAAATGCATGCAGAAAACTTGAAACAACGCGCACACAAAGAAGCGAAAGTGAAAGAAGAAGCAGAAAAATTGATGAAATCAATCAAAACCCTTGCTATCAAAGTGGGCGCTAAAGCAGGTGAAAGTGGTAAAATCTTCGGATCGGTAAACACTATTCAATTAGCAGACTCATTAAAGAAATTAGGTTTCGATGTAGATCGAAAATATATTTCTATCAAAGGTGATAGCATCAAAACTTTAGGTACTTATGAAGCTACCATCAAATTACATAAAGATGTGGTTGATGTAATCAAATTTGATGTAATCGAAGAGTAAATCATTTACAATTTTGATATAAAAAGACTCCTTCGGGGGTCTTTTTTATGTCCAATAAAATTAAAAATCCAAAATAGTTTACAAAACTGTAAACTTTATTCTTATTTTTGCGTAAATGATATTGAAATTTTCAAAAACTGAATTACAATTCTTATTCATTACACCTTTGAGTCAGATAAAAGGTAAGCAATCTTTTTCTCAGGATGTAATTAAGAATTATAAGAAGAAACTGGCTATATTAATGAATATTTCAAAAATTGAAGAATTAAGATTTTTTAGAGGATTGAATTTCGAGTATTTAAAAGGAGATCGAAAAGGTCAATGTTCTATTAGATTGAATTATCAATTTAGATTGATTTTCGAACCTATCAATGAAAATGAAGTTAAATTGATTTTAATAAATGAAATTTCTAAGCACTATGAATAATTTTAAAAATACAACGTTAGATCTGATTCCTGGTGATATCTTTCATCCTGGAGAAATTCTCAAAGATGAATTAGACGCACGTAATTTAAGTCAACAGAAATTGGCCGAAGAAACGGGAATGAGTAAATCGGAAGTTAGTTTGATTGTTAATGGCAGAAGAAATATTACTCCCTTGATTGCCGTTAAATTAGAATCAATATTAGAAATCAAAGCAGAATTTTGGATGAATCTTCAAGTAAAATATGAAATAGATAAAATCAAATTATCATTTTTGAAAAAGTTGAAAGAAAAAAAGAAAGCAATTAACAAACGAGTAAAAAAAGCGGCCTAAATCATTCTTAAGTTGATAACAAATACCAAAACAAAATCGCGTTTTTCGAAAAATGTCATGATTCTCACAATGGGAACAGCTATTTCCCAATTGATTCCATTCATAGTTTTACCAATTCTTCAAAAATACTATTACGGTCCATCCGATTTTGCTTTATTGGCCAGTTTCGTTTATTTCAGCGAGATGATTGGAGTGATGAGTACATTCAAATTAGAATATGCCATTGTGGTTCAAAAAGACGAGAAAAAAGCATTTGATGTGGCTAGTGCATCATTGAAAATGGTTTATATCATGACTGGTTTTTCATTTCTATTGGCTTTATTATTTTCTCAATTTAATATTATTCCAGGTTTGTTTGCATTAGGAAATTTGATTTTTCTCTTACCATTAGTGGTGCTTTGCATGGGAATTATTCAAACCGCTTCCTATTGGTATAATCGAAAGCAGGAATACAAAAAAATCGCCAATGGAAAAGTATTGCAAACCACTTCTTCAGAAAGCGGAAAATTAATTTTTGGCTTAGTAGGAATCAACTTCTCAGGATTAATTTTTGGAAGAATGTTGGGTTATATTTCAAATGCCTTTTTTCAAGGATGGAGATTTTTTACGGATTTAAATCAATGGAAAAATTCAGCAACTGATTTTAAAAAAACGGTGAAAGAAAATTATATGTACATCGTTTATGCAACACCCAGTGTTTTCATTGGGGGATTGATTACTTTTTTATGTATCGAATTATTCACAGACCATTACAATATGGCCGAAGCAGGTATGGTGAGCGTTGCGATTACTTATGTGAGTGCGGGATTAGGGATGGTAGCCAGTTCCATTGGCCAGGTTTTTTATGCAAATATTGCAGCTATTCATCATCGAAAAGAATTGCATAATGTTTATGTGGGTTTTGCACGTAAATTGTTTTTAATGTCGGCTTTAATTACCGCTTTATTTTGGATTTTACCCGAAGAATGGGTCGTGGGTGTGTTGGGCTCTGAATGGAACGATTTGATGGATTATTGTAGAATTATCAGTTTATGGTTTGGAGTTTGGTTCATTGCCTCTTCACTTTCATTTATTTACATGCGTCTCAACAAACAGGGCTTCATGTTGATTATGGATTTTATCCATTTGGGAATGGTAATTGCCGGGTTTTTCATCGGAAAAGCTCAAGGAGAAGTTATTAGTGCTTTATGGGGAATAACTATTGCGCAGGTATTGTATTATTCGATAGCAATCATTTTAGCTTTGTATTTCATTAGAAGTTCTCCATTATTGAAAGATTAAATTATCAAAGATGATTGTAATTGTGGATTATGGTTGTGGAAATCTTAACTCAATAAAAAATATGTTGAGGAAGATTGGTCATAATGCTAAAATCACTTCTTCACCGGATGATATTGAAAATGCTTCTAAAATTATTTTGCCTGGTGTGGGATCGTATGATACAGGCATGAAAAATCTTCAGGAAAATAATCTCCAAACCATTTTAGAAAAAAGAGCATTGGATGATAAAATTCCGTTTCTCGGAATCTGTTTGGGAATGCAATTGATGACCAAGGGCAGTGAAGAAGGAATTTTACAAGGCTTGGGTTGGTTTGATGCAGACACAAAAAGATTTACTTCCTCTAACGAAAGCAAATTGAAAATTCCGAATATGGGTTGGAATGATATTTCAGTAAAAAAAGAAAATAAATTGTTTTCAGGAATTGAATTACCTCGTTTTTACTTTGTGCATTCGTATTTTGTTCAATCAAATCATTCAACAGATATTCTTGCAACAGCCGAATATGGAATTGAATATACCTGTGCTTTTTCAAAGGAAAATCTTTTCGGAGTGCAATTTCACCCAGAGAAAAGTCATAAATACGGAATGAAATTACTCACCAATTTTGCAATGATTTGAGAATACCGAGAGTCATACCTGTTTTATTGCTAGATAAAGGCGGAATTTACAAAACTGTAAAGTTTAAAAAACCAGTTTATATTGGAGATCCACTTAATGCAGTTAAAATTTTCAATGATAAAGAAGTGGATGAATTAATCTTTTTAGATATTCATGCAAGCGCTAACCATAATGAGCCAGATTTTGATTATTTAGCTTCTATTGCAAGCGAATGTTTTATGCCATTGTGCTATGGTGGCGCAATTTCTAATACTGAACAAATAAAGAAATTAATTTTTTCAGGAATAGAAAAAGTTGCGATTAATAATACAGCATTAACTAATCCATTATTTATCAAACAAGCTGCAGATAAATTTGGAAGTTCTACCATAATAGTTTCTATAGATGTTTCTAAAAATTTATTTGGGAAATATCAAATTCATAATCGAAATAAAGTGAAAACTACTTTTTCTGATCCTATTCAAATGGCCGAACAAATGAATAAATTGGGAGCAGGAGAATTAATAATCAATTCGGTTGATCGAGACGGAATGATGAATGGATTCGATAATGAACTTATTAAACGTATTTCATCTTCAGTGGATATTCCTGTTGTGGCTTGTGGTGGTGCTGGAAATTTATCTCATTTTAAACCAGCAATTGATTCAGGAGCATCCGCTATTGCGGCAGGAAGTATGTTTGTATTTCATGGGGTGCATAAAGCCGTTTTGATCAATTATCCTTCTCAAGCAGAATTACAAAAATGTTTTGCAGGATGAGTGAAATGTTGAAATATTATTCGATTATTAAAGATAAACTCCGTTCTAAGGATAATAAAGTTTTATTCGAAAATTTTATTTCATTAGTTTTTTTACAAATTGCCAATTATGCGTTGCCATTAATTACCATACCTTATCTCGCCTATACTTTAGGAGTCGAAGTTTATGGATTGGTAGCTGGTGCCCAATATCTCATTCAATATTTTATGATGATTACCGATTATGGATTTAATTTTTCAGCTACTCGATTAGTTTCCATTCACCGTGAGGATAAAACTAAAATATCGGCTATTTTCAGTGCGGTAATGATAATTAAAATAGTAATAATGTTTATTTGTTTACTAGCTGTTTTATCAATTGTCTTTTTTACCGAAAAATACAGTGATGATCCAATGGTTTATCTCGCTACTTTTGGTTTGGTAATCGGAAATTTGATTTTTCCGGTTTGGTTATTTCAAGGTTTCGAGAAAATGAAAATAGTGACCATTATTAACGTGGTGACTAAATTAATTTTCACTATTTGTATTTTTATTTTCGTCCAAAGCAGTGATGATTATTTGATGGTTCCCATTCTTACTTCATTGGGATTTCTTATTTCTGGATTAATTTCCTTTTTTGTAGTTAGAAAGTTAGGTGTACGTTTTATTTTTCCAGGATGGGAAGAAATTCGTTTCCAATTAGTAGATGGATGGCATGTTTTTATTTCTACCATAAGTGCAACGATGTATATGGCAAGTAATGGATTTCTGTTAGATGTTTTAACAAATAATCCAATTTATGTGGGGTATTATTCGGCAGGAGAAAAAGTTATTCGAGCGTTTGCTTCATTGTTTTCGCCGGTTTCGGTTGCACTTTATCCTTTCATCAGCAAAAAACTACACGAGAATAAAAAATCAGGAATTGAATTATTTATGAAATTTGTGAAAGTAGTGGGAGTGCTTTCTCTGTTAGTTTCAATTGGTGTATTGTTTTTAGGAGAATGGATTACGAATTTATTATTGGGTCCAGATTTTTCTGGAAGCATTGTGGTGATGCAAATTTTATGTGTAATTCCTTTTTTCGGCACAATTGGAGCAATGTTCGCTTATCAATTATTTATCAATATTGGTCTAAAACATCTTATTCCTCGAATTTTGGTTATAGCTTTTACCCTTGATATTTCTTTAAATTTTTTACTTATTCCTACACTGCACCATATTGGAGCAGCCATTGCATTAGGTGTAACAGAAGTATTTGTTCCAGTTGCTTTCTTGTCTTATTATTTTCTAAACGCAAAACGATTACAGAATGGTTAAAAATATTTTATTTATATTCGGTACGCGACCAGAAGCGATTAAAATGGCTCCACTCATTCGTGAATTGAGAAATGATGAGAAAAATTTCGCTGTGAAAGTTTGCGTTACTGCACAACATCGTCAAATGCTCGATCAAGTGACAGAATTTTTTCAAATAAAAGTAGATTATGATTTAGATTTGATGAAAAATGACCAAACATTATTTAGTATCACATCCTCTGCTTTAACAGGATTAGAAAGTGTTTTAGATCATTCTAAAGCAGAATATGTAATTGTGCAAGGTGACACCACTTCTGCGTTTGTTGGTGCTCTTGCGGCCTATTATAAAAAAATAAAAGTTGTTCATTTAGAGGCGGGACTAAGAAGTGGAGATAAATATTCGCCATTTCCTGAAGAGATGAATAGAAAATTGGCGGGCCACCTTTCCGATTACCATTTTGCCCCTACACAAGGAGCCGCTGATAACCTCAAGAAGGAAGGTATAGAAAAAAATGTATTTGTTACAGGTAATACGGTAATTGATGCTTTACTAACAGGTATAGAAATATTGAAGAAAACAGAAGATCATAAATATGCGGCTGATTATTCTTTTCTCAGAGGCGGTAGAATGATTTTGGTAACAAGTCATCGAAGAGAAAGTTTTGGTGAACCCTTAAAAAATATTTGTAAAGCGGTTAAATTTATATCCGAAAAATATCCCGATGTAGATATCGTTTATCCGGTTCATCTCAATCCTAATGTTCAAAATACGGTAAAGGATTTTTTAGGAAAAGTGGCCAATGTTCATCTTATTAATCCGGTTGATTATCCTCATATGCTTTGGTTGTTAAATAAAGCATTTATTGTTTTAACTGATTCTGGAGGTATACAAGAAGAGGCTCCTTCATTGGGAAAACCAGTTTTGGTTTTACGAGAAGTAACCGAACGCCAAGAAGGAATAGATGCTGGTACAGCAAAGTTGGTGGGCACAGATGAGAAATTAATTATTCAAGAAACAGAAATATTATTGAATGACCATGAAGCTTATTCTAAAATGTCGAAAGCAGTAAATCCATATGGCGATGGCACCACATGTAAAAAAATTAGGGAAATTTTATTGAGATGAAAAGTATTCTCTATTTAATGAATGTAAATTGGGGTTGGATTAAACAACGACCTCATTTTTTAGCTGAAGAGTTATGTGAATTCTTTCAGGTGGATGTCTTTTATCAAAAACATTACAAAAAGGGAAAAGATGATAATAAAGCAAAAGGGTTGCCGCAACGTTTGAATTTACATGAATTATTTAGACTACCACTTGATGAAAGAATCGGTATTTTAAAATCTTTCAATTTGAAATTGATTCAAAATAAATTAAACAGACAAAGTAAAAATTCAGCATTTATTTGGTATAGTAAACCGGATCATGTTCATTGGTTTTCGCCTCGTAAAAAAACGAATGCCATCAAGATTTATGATTGCATGGATGATATGCTAGCCTTTCCAGACGTGATGAATAATGCTGACTTAAAGAATTTGATTTTTGAAATGGAAAAAGAATTAGTTGATAATTGTGAAATCATCTTGGCTTCTTCTGATTATTTGGCTGCAAAACTTCGGAGTCGTTATTCAACCAATAAAGATATTCATGTAGTAAATAATGCAATGCACTTTTACTCTAAGAAAGAGAATTATTCAAATCCTAAGTTTGAAGAGCTGAAAAAAAATTATAAAGTATTAACTTATGTAGGTACAATTGCAGAGTGGTTTGAATTTGAAAAAGTAATTAAAGGATTAGATAAAACAAAAAATACTGTTTTAGTTTTATTTGGTCCTGCCTCGGTGAAAATTCCCGTGCATCCAAAGATTTTTCACTTAGGCACGATTGAACATAAATTGGTAGCTGATGTTATGGAAAAATCAGATGCATTAATTTTACCATTTGAAGTAAATGAATTAATTGAAGCAGTAAATCCAGTTAAAATGTATGAATACATTCATTCTGGAAATCATGTTATCGCTTCTAGATATGGTGAAACTTTAAAATTTGAGCCCTATGCAAATTTATATTCAAACGAAAATGAGTTGGTTGATTTATTAATAAAGTTAGATAACGAATCTTTATCCTATAAACAGGATAAAAGTAATTGTTTAGCGTTTGCGAAACAAAATACATGGAAAGCAAGAGCTAAAATAATTTCGGATATATTAAAAGATGATGTTAAAGCTTAACGATATCAAATATTATAGGTTAATTATATCCTTTGTGATATTTTGTAGTTTGTTTATTACATTACGATTATTAGCATTGGGTAGTGCAGGCTCAGAAACAGTGCCACAATTTATTATTTCAACTTTGCCTGAATTATTTGCCTGTATAATTCTTACCCTGCTTTATTTTAGAAGACCCTCTAAATTTAGATTAGGAAATTTAATTTTAGTAGACAAAATATTCCTTGGATTCATTTTATTAAATATTCTCATCGGTAGCATTGTCTCAGCTGATTTGAAAATGATTATTTATGGAATTCGTATGACTTATTTTCCAATGCTTTTCTATTTTGTGTTGCGTTTTGAGAGTAGAGATTTTATTTATAAAACCATTCACCAAATATTTGTAGTATTGAGTTTTGTAGGTTTGGCTGGATTGATTATCTATTTTTTGTTTTATGATGTAATGATTAATATGATTTTGATGACCGGTGGAGAGGTGGGTGAATATTTTATTACAAGAATGACTTCTATATTTTGGACACCAGTGGTTTTTAGCACGTGTATGTCGGCTGGATTCATTTATTTTTTATGGAAGTACTTGATAAAGGGAGAAAATATTTCTTTGTTTCATATTGCGATCACTTGGTCATGTTTACTTTTTTCTGTTTCACGAGGCTCATTGGTGGTGGTAGTAATTGGTTTTATCATTCTTAGTATATTCTGTTTTGAGTGGCGTAGATTTTTGGTTTCGTTTCTTCTTATGGCAATTTTGTTTTTAATGGTGGCATTGTATATTGGAAGTCCGGTTGAATACGTCAAATGGATTATTTCCTCTACAACAGAAACAGTAAGCTTAAAAGAGGGTGTGTCACGAGTAGATTTGTGGATACATGCTTTTGAAAATTTTAAAAATCATCCTTTGGGATACGGAATTGGAAAAACAGGACATGTGGCCGCTAGATTTTATGCTCAAAATACTTCGGAGGCAGATGTTTTTTCCACCGATGGTTGGTTTTTGAAATTAGCCAATGAAACAGGTATAATTGGTTTGATAAGTTATTTTAGTTTGTGTTTGACTATTTTTATTGAATTTCTTCGAACTAAATTCTATAAGCATCCTGAGTTGATTTTGCTTTTCACTTTTTTTGTCATCTACAATATTCAAAACTTAGTGAGTAACGTTTTGGATTTTTATCTTTTTGCTTTCTTATTTTGGATTTTAATAGGCGTATTTGCAAATCATTTAAATGACCTAAAAAAGCATGAAGCCTGAAGTAAGCGTTATCATAGTTAGCTATAATGTGAAGCAATTATTGTTTACTTGCCTCAATACGCTTTATAAATTCAATTCAAATTTGAACTTGGAAGTAATTGTTATTGATAACGAATCAAAGGATGGAAGTGGTGAAATGGTTAAAGAATCCTTTCCAAAGGTTCATTTGATTGAGAATAATTTTAATGCAGGATTTTCAGGAGCTAATAATCAAGGAATGCGAATAGCAAAAGGAGAATTTATTTTTCTTCTTAATCCTGATACTGAATTTTTGGACGATTCATTGGTAAAATTGGTAACATTTACAAAGTCACAACCAGAGATTTCATTGGTGGCACCCAAACTGTTGAATACTGACCACTCTTTACAAATTTCAGTTTGGAAGGATCATAATTATACAGATTTGATATTAGAAACATTTTATTTAAATAAAGTTTATGATAGAATAAATTATTTGCCAGAGCAATTTCAAATTTCTTTTGAAGCGAAGACCATTTCGGGGGCAGCAATGTTTTTCAATAGAAAGTTGATGGATTCTATTGGTATGTTGGATGAGAATTATTTTTGGATGGAAGACATTGATTTTTCTGTTAGAGCGCAGAAAATAGGAAAGGTTTTTTATTATCGTGATGCAGTAATTGTGCATCATAGTGGACAAAGTCAGAAGAAAAATTATGATAAATCAATTGCAAATCAGCTTATCAGTAAATTAAAATTCTATAAAAAGAATGAAAGTAAGTTGGCTTATTGGCTTTCTGTTTTTTCTTGTTTTCTTCTTATTTTATCAAGGTGGTTTGTATTTACTATTTTATCACCTTTAAAAAATATTTATCGTTTAAAGGCAAAAGCTTATTTTTATACTTACAATAGATTTTTTGATTACATTTTTAGCAATAAGAAAGGGATTATGTGATGAAGATTTGTTTTTTAGCGGATAGTGAAAGCATTCATACCAAAAGATGGTGTGCGCATTTTCATGCTTTAGGAAATGAAATACATTTAATTTCTTTGAAAAATTCTCCAATTGATAACGTTCATTTTTATCATTTAGACGCTGGAGATATTGCTGTTAAAGGCGGAAATAAAAAAGTGTTGTTTCAAGGAGGTAAAGTACGAAGATTAATTAAAAAAATTAAGCCGGATATTCTTCATGCACATTATGCCACCAGTTATGGTTGGTTGGGTGCTAGAAGTAATTTCCATCCGTTTTTAGTTACTGCATTAGGAACAGATGTACTTATTTCGCCCATTCATTCTTCACTTTATCGAAAAATGGTTAGGTATATTTTTAAAAAAGCAGATGCAATCACATTGATGGCTGACCATATGAAAAAAGTGATTGCTGAGTATAATTTGGAAGATTTGAATAAATTTACAGTTGTACCGTTTGGTATCGATACTAAAATCTTTCATTCAACTAATCGAAAATTGAGCCAAGATTTTGTAATTACTAGTACTCGAAATTTTGAAGATGTTTATAATATTCCACATCTTTTAAACGCTATTGCTAAAATTAAAGAGAAAATACCTGCTTTAAAATTAAATTTGATTGGTGATGGAAGTAAACGAAAAATGGTAGAGTCATTAGTGGATGAATTGGGATTAAGAAATAGTACTACTTTTTATGGAAAAGTTCAACAACCCATTATTGCAGAAGTTTTGAATCGTTCGCAAATTTTCATTTCTGTTTCTTTATCGGATGGAAATAATATTTCACTCAATGAAGCAATGGCTTGTGGTGCTTATTGTATTGCTACAGATATTCCAGCCAATACACAATGGATTACTGACGGTGAAAATGGACGTTTGGTGAAAACAAATGATGTGGAAAGGTTAGCTGAAATAATTCTGGATGCTTATCATAATTATTCAACTATTATTGGAAAAGCAAATGAGATAAACCAGAAAATAATTGCAGAGAAAGCAGATTGGCAAAAAAACATGAAATGGGTAGAATCAAAATATTTCGAGTTATGCAAAAAATAAAAGTTATTATCATTGGAGCCGGTGGACACGGGAAAGTCGTTGCTGATGCAATATTAAAAGAAAATAAGTATGAATTAATTGGTTTTGCTGATGATAATAAGCAAGTGGGAGAAGAAATTTATATGCACCATAAAGTGGTTTGTGCAGTTCAAGCAATGGAAATACAAAAATATGCTTCAGGGTTTGTCATTGCTATTGGAAATAATAAAATCAGAGCCGAAAAATTCGATACTTTAAAATTTGTGATTCAACCTGCAACTGTAATTCACCCTTTTTCCTCCATTGCAGTTGATTTATCCATAGGTGAGGGCACCGTAATACTTGCGGGTGTTGTAATCAACCCAGGGGTTAAAATAGGAGTGAACTGCATTGTTAATTCAAATGCGCTAATTGATCATGATTGTGTTTTGAATGATCATTTACATATTGGTCAGTCTGTTTCTCTCGGAAGCGGAAATCAGTTGGAGTCATTTATTCATTTGGAACAAGGAAAAGTGATAAAGTCAGTATATTAAGGGTTTTCGCTTTCTTTTCAGTATGGAAAATAACAGATAAATTGTATACTTTTGTTTAAATAATTAAATATGCATTTTTTACCAAAAAAGGTTTTAATTCTCGCTCCACATACTGATGATGGAGAATTTGGATGTGGTGGCACCATTGCTAAATTAGTAGAAAATGGTTGTGAAGTGCATTATGCTGCATTTTCGGCATGTCAACAATCAGTTTTGCCTCAATTTCCTTCTGATATTTTAATTACCGAGGTTAAAGCGGCCACATTAAAATTAGGGATAAAACCAGAAAATTTATACCTGTATGATTACGAAGTTCGAACTTTTAATTACAGACGTCAGGAAATTTTGGAAGATATGATTAAGCTTCGCACGAAAGTGAAGCCTGACTTAATTTTCCTCCCATCGTTGAATGATTTGCATCAGGATCATAGAACTATTGCAGATGAAGGATTGCGTGCTTTTAAATTCAGTACTATTCTGGCTTATGAAATGCCGTGGAATAATATCACTTTTACAACGTCTACATTTTTTATTCTTAGTGATCAAAATTTAATGACAAAAGTAAATGCACTTGGGGAATATAAATCACAAGCGCATCGCCCTTATGCTAATGAAAATTTTATTCGTTCTTTGGCAGTAACCCGTGGTGTGCAAATCGGAGAAGTTTATGCAGAAGCCTTTGATGTTTTGAGATTAATTGTAAAATGAAAATAGAATTAAAAAATATTATTCAAAAATTACAACCATTAGCTTTTAAGGGCGATGACAATGTAGTTATTGGTAATTTGAAACAATTGGAGGAGGAGAATACCGCTGAATCATTATATTGGTGTTCGGATAAAAATTTGGAAAAATTGAATTTAATTACTTGTGGTACGGTAATTATTTCAAGTAATGCTTATGATCAATTTACTAAAATTAACGGGGGTTTAAAATTCAATTGTATTGTTGTTGAAAACCCAAGAAGATATTTTATGCAAGTGGTGAAGGAATTTTTTTCGTCCAAACAAACCTTTGGTTGGATAAGTAAATCTTCAACGATTGATTCTTCAGTTAAATGGAATAAGGAGAGTATTTACATTGGAGAAAATGTGGTGATTGAAAAAAATGTTGTCATCGGAGATAATGTTGTTATTATGCATAATTCAGTCATTTTAGAAGACACAAAAATAGGCTCTAATTGCAGAATTGGATCTAATTGCACAATTGGTGGAGTGGGGTTTGGGTATGAGAAAGATGAAAACGGAAACTACGAACAGATTTTGCATATCGGAAATGTTGTTTTATCAGAGAATGTTGAGATAGGAAATAATGTGGCAATAGATCGTGCGGTAATGGGTTCTACTTTTCTTGGAAGAAATGTTAAAGTGGATAATTTGGTTCATATAGCGCATGGAGTTAAAATCGGAGAAAATAGTTTGATCATTGCACATGCTATGATAGCAGGAAGTGTAAACATTGGTAAAAATGTTTGGGTAGCCCCATCTACTTCAATAATGCAGAAAATAAATATTGGAGATGATTCTCTCATTGGAATGGGAAGCAATGTTTTAAAAGATGTAGAGAATGGTTCGGTAGTGGCAGGAAATCCGGCAAAAAAAATCCGTTAACCAGTGAAAGTTTCTGTAATCATTCCGTGTAGAAATGAAATCAAACATATTTCATCTTGCATAGAGGCGATTTTTCAATCAGAGTTTATTTCAGCAACCGAATTGGAAGTTATTGTGGTGGATGGTAAAAGCAATGACGGAACCTTGGATGACTTAAAAAAAATGCAATTAAGATTTCCAAGTTTGCAAATTATTAATAACGAAAAACAAGTAACACCTGTTGCTTTCAATTTAGGAATAAGCGCATCAAAAGGAGATTATATTCAAATCATTGGAGCGCGGCAAATTATTGATAAATTTTATTTGAACACAGGTATTCAAACTTTTCTAAATGATTCTTCGGTTTGGTGTGTGGGCGGACAAGTTCAAAATATTTTTGAAAATAGAAATAGTAAATGTATAGCTGCAGCCATGGATACTCCATTTGGTGTAGGGATGAATAATTTTAGAATTTTGAAGAAGTCTTCTTACACAGATACAGTAGGCACCCCAATGTATCCCAAATGGGTTTTTGAAAAAATTGGTTGGTTTGATGAAACACTGGTAAGAAATCAAGACGATGAATTCAATTACCGCGTGACGAAAGCAGGTGGAAAATTATTTTTGAATGTAAATATGCAGATTAAATATTTTGTGCGGGCTAATTTCAAAAATCTTTTCAAGCAATATTTTCAATACGGTTATTGGAAAGTTTTGGTGAATCGTAAGCATAAAGTGATCACTACTTATCGTCAACTTATTCCTCCAGTATGGATTTTATTTTTATTAACCGGTTGGGTTTCTTTTTTTATTTCTCCGCTGGTAGGTTGGTTTTATTGTGGAATGGTTGGGTTGTATTTTTTCACTGCATTTTTTTATTCGGTTAAGAAGGCAAATCCTAAAACTGATTTTCCTATTCTATTTTATACTTTTTTCATTCTTCATTTTTCCTATGGTTTCGGTTATCTCAAGGGTATATTACATTTTTATATATTAAATAAAAAACCGGTCGTTAGTGCAACTAATTTAAGTCGTTAAATGAATAGTGAGGTTAAAAATATAAAGGATAGATACGATAAAAGAAAAAAGCAAGATTCTGTTAAGGAAACGACCTATGCGCAATTTGTTATAAAAGAGCGAAATTCATTTTATCAAAATCAAATTCAAAAATATTTTTCGAATAAAAAAGAAATTAAATTATTAGAAATTGGCGCAGGATCAGGAATGAACATTGATTTTTTTAAATCCATAGGAATTCTTACTGAAAATATTTACGCCAATGAATTATTAGAAGATCGTGTGGTGGAATTGACAAAAAATCATAATGATATTACTATTTACCCAGGCAATGCCTTAGATATCGATAATGCTTTGCAATTTGATGTTGTTTTTCAATCCACCGTTTTTACTTCTATACTGGATACAGATTTTAGATGCAAATTAGCCGATAAAATGTGGAAACTTACCAAACCTGGAGGAATTATTCTTTGGTATGATTTCATCTATGATAATCCTAAAAATCCAGATGTAAAGAAAGTTTCTATAAAAGAATTAAAATCACTTTTCCCTAAAGGAGAATTTGTTTTTGAGAAGAAATTAACCTTAGCTCCACCAATCGGTCGAAGAGTAGGTAAATTATATCCTTTTTTTAATTTATTTCCCATTTTAAGATCACATTATATGGCCGTAATAAATAAGAAGTAGCATGATCATTCAAAAAATTAAGGAAATGAAAATGTCAGGAACTGTAGCGGTACTTCTGGCTTTTTTCATGCCTTTATTTCCAAAATTATTACCGGCTTTGTTGGTTTTACTTTTTTTATCGCTTGCATTTGAATATAAAAAGTTGAAATACCATAGCGAGTTTAAAGTAATGACATGGCTATTTGCTTTAACCTATTTGTTTTATGTTTTTGGATTATTAAGCAGCACACATATTCCTGAAGCCTTGTTTAAATTAGAATTGAAGTTGTCGTTTCTATTACTGCCATTATTTTTTCTTTTCCATGGTTCATTTCACGTTAATGTTCTAAGAAGAATATTTTTTGCTTTTGTTTTTGGCTGTTTTATTAATACATTTTTTAGTTTTTATCAGGCCTATCAATGTTTTCTTGAAAAGCAATGGTGGGAATGTTTTTTTACTGGTTTTCTTTCCTTTAATTTTCACACTACCTATCTCGCTATTTATTTTTGTTTTAGTATTTTGATTATGGTTTATTTTTTAATTAATTATTATTCAAGATTGAATAAATGGACTTTTTTACTGGTTATTTTTCTGATAATGTATTTTTCTGGATTTGTAGTAATGCTATCTTCCAAAGGTGGATTGATTGCACTTGGCACTGTTTTATTTGTATCAGCAATGTATTTTTTCTACAAAAGAGGTAATTTTAGAAATACATTATTCATTTTATCAGGATTAGCAGCGATGATGTTCCTTGTTTTATTTACGTCTGATTATGCGAAAATTCGCGTTAAAGATGCTTTTAAAATGTATGGAATGAGTAAGGAAGAATTATTTCGTGATTATAAAGAATCAACAGAAAGCACCGCGGTTCGATTAATGATTTGGGATGTGGCAGAAAATATCATTAGCGATCATCCATTAGGAGTAGGCTCGGGTGATTCGCAGTCAGAATTAATGAAACAATATGAAAAACGTGGAATGACGGGTGCTTTAAATCTTAAATTAAACTGCCATAATCAATATTATGAAACAACTCTCGCCATTGGCATACAAGGTCTAATTGTATTGGTTGTATTCTTATTGTATTTAGTAATTACTGCATTTAAAAAGCGTAATTTCTTATTACTATGGATTGCCATTATTATTATTATCAATTTATTCTTCGAATCGATGTTTGAAACACAGGCTGGTGTGATTTTCTTTGTGTTTTTTACAGGATTGTTATTAACATCCGTGCCTGAAGTTATACCAGTTTCACCAGAAAAGAATGAAAAAAATTAATTTTGATTTAAATTGAATACTATGATTCCTTTTTCTCCGCCCCGAATGGACAATGAAACGGTTGAAGCCGTGAAAGAAGTGTTATTATCTGGATGGATTACCACTGGTCCAAAAACAAAATTATTTGAAAAGGAATTAACCGCCTACAATGGAAATAAAAATACGCTTTGTTTAAATTCAGCTACTGCTGGTTTAGAAATTATTTTACGTTGGTTTGGAGTGAAAGAAGGCG
>JBIPLT010000143.1:0-7932 GCA_044368255.1 Flavobacteriales bacterium | reverse complement strand
AAATAAGCTTTGCGTTGGCGGTTACAAGCCGGCAAAAAGACGAAAATCAATTTGTAACTAAGCATGTAGAAAGTCGTCTGCTTCCTTGTTTGGACGAGAGTTCGATTCTCTCCGGTTCCACCCAAAGGGACAAATCATTTTTTTGAGTTTGTCCCTTTTTTATTTCCTCTAATAAAACCTTTTCAATATTTGTTTTTTGTGATTACTGATATTTGTATAATTCCTATTCTTTCTCTAATCTTTCCATTGTATTCACATTCTCCTTCGGGAAAACTTCCCCTCTTGATTTTCGCATTCTAAAATAGCGTGCACCAGGGTTGCAGGAAAATAATCCCAATACATAAAAAATCGATAATAATGATAATACTTTTTTAATCATGTTTAAAATTGTTTTTTGATGGAATAATTGCACGATTATCGGTTCATATTGATTTTTTAATCTATGCTCTTTTATCTGTATTCTATTGTATTAGTGTCATCCTTAGTAAAACTATTCTCACTACCAAAAAAAGTAAGTGATTCTTCGATCTTGGTGCTGATAGATTCAGTCTATAGTCTATAGTTTAATGTCTAAAGTCTAAATACTCTTCATCTAATCATCTAAATTCTTCTCCATCAAATAATGCTGAATCGTATCCCACAATAAAAATGTTTTCTCGGTTATTTTATAGCCATTCACTTCATAAAAGGGAACCGCATAATCTCTTGCCTGCAAAATCATTACTTTACGATGATCTTTTTTAGCTCTTAATTCTGCATGTTTTAATAAAAAACTTCCCACACCTTTCCCTCTACTTTTTTCACTCACCCCCATAAATCTTACTTGAGCAATGTTTTCATCATTGTATTGCATTCTGCAAACACCGAGAGGAATATCACCTTCCAAGGCAAAAAAATGAATGGATGTTTCTTCCATATCATCTTTCTCAGATCCTTTCGGTTGATTCCACGGTTCACGCAATGTTTCCCAACGCAATTGGTAATACGAATCCCATTCGGCAGGATTTGAAGGTTCAATGATTAGAATCATTCTATTTGAATTTTAAATATTGAATTTTGAACTCTCTTCGTTTCAATTCCATTAATAACTTCCGTTTTTACCAATGAGCTCGCATGATTATCTTCAAAAACCTCTTTCAAATTCTTTATAATTCCATTGGGAATTTTTGCTAAAGTTAATTTACTATTCCAATTTTCAGCAGTATCAGACTTCATCTTATTCGCAAAATAATCAAACATTTCTTTTCTGTTTTTTACTCTGTTTTGATTGGAGGAAAAACGCTCATCCTTAGATAAATTTTCATTTCCAGTAATTTTACACAATTGTAAAAACTGTGCATCATTTCCTGCAGCTAATAAAATATATTTATTATCCTTGGTCAAAAAAGTTTCTCCATAAGGAGCAATATTTGGATGCAGCGAACCTTGTCTTGTAGGAATTTCATTATTCATTAACCAATTTGATCCTTGATTCATTAAGGAAGCTACAGCTGCATCATATAAAGAAACCGAAACTTTTGCTCCTTTCCCGGTCTTCAATTTATTTAATAAAGCGACTAAAATTCCTTCTTTCAATTGGTGAGCTGCCAATACATCAATCAATGCTACTGGCATTTTTATGGGTCCACTTTCTAAGGTTCCATTCATCGACATGAAACCTGTCTCAGCTTGTAAAACGGCATCGAAAGCGGTACGTTCTGCATCTTCTCCATAACCGTTTATGGACGCGTGAATGATTCCCGGTTTTAAATGTTTCAGAGTAGAGTAGTCCACCCCCAATTTTATATCATCGCCCTTTTTATAATTAGTAATAACGATATCTGCTGTTTTTACCAATGAATAAAATTCTTGTTTTTGTTTTTCGTCACGTAAATCTAAAGTCAAATACTTCTTTCCATAATTTACAGAGGAGAAATAGGCCGAAACTTTAGTAGACTTATCTTCATTTTCTAATTTCCAACTTCGCGTTACATCGCCTTGTGGAGATTCGATTTTGATTACTTCAGCACCTAATTCTGCTAGAAATGTTGCAACGGCTGGTCCAGCTAAAACACCGGCCAATTCAAGTACTTTAATATCTTTTAGAAAGGATTGCATTATAAATTTTTAAGAATTATTTTACTTTTTTTTAATGTTGTCTTTTTTTGTATTCCAAAATTCAATTAAAGCAATCTGTTTTGGATAAACTTTATAAAGCAAAATAATTTTAGGATTGATAACTACTTCTCGTAAATATCTATGTGATTCAATTCTTCTACCTAAGTAAGGGTATTTGGCAATTACTTCAATAAAGAATTCTGTGCTTTGTACAAATTCAATGATTTCCTTTTTACTCCAATTCTCTTTTAAATAATTGAATTCTGATTGAAATGATTTTTCCGCATTTTTCGTCCAAATTACTTTCCTTTTAGCCATTTTTTGTATTTTTTCATGACTTTCTCATGTGGCACTCCAATTGCTTTGTCTGCCTCCACTAAACCTTTTTCTATTCGAAGTTTCAATTCTTCTGGAAAATCATTCCAATTATGCGACATTCTGGTTTGAATAATGGCTTCAATTTGTCCAATTAAATTTTTATCATCGGTACTTAAAATCGCTTTTGCCAATTCTACTTTCTTTAGTGCTAAATTCATAACAGTTACTGTTTATTCAAAGGTAATAAAAATTGAAGAATAGTGATAATGATGATAAATAAGTTTATTGTTTGCGATAATGTTGATAATTACCCATGATTTTCAATGGAAAATGAGGGATTCTGTTAATTTCTTTATTTGTCTTCTCCTTCAGCTAGTTTTACTTTTGACTCATCAAAAATTAAAAAATCTATATATGAAATTTTTCATCGATACCGCCAATTTAGATCAAATCAGAGAAGCTAATGACCTTGGAGTTTTAGATGGTGTAACCACCAATCCAACTTTAATGGCCAAAGAAGGAATCACTGGTGCTGATAGAATTCTAAAACATTATGTGGATATCTGCAATATTGTGGATGGCGATGTTAGTGCCGAAGTGAACGCTTTGGATTTTGCTGGAATGGTGAAAGAAGGGGAAGAATTGGCAGCTTTACATAAAAATATTGTGGTAAAAATTCCCATGACGAAAGATGGTGTTAAAGCGTTAAAATATTTTTCCGGTAAGGGAATTAAAACGAATTGTACGTTGATATTTTCAGCTGGACAGGCTTTATTAGCAGCCAAAGCTGGAGCAACTTATGTTTCTCCGTTTGTTGGTCGTTTAGATGATGTTTCTACTGATGGACTTCATTTGATTAATGAAATTACGGTTTCGATACGCAAATTTTAGCCGCTTCTATTCGTCACCCAATGCATATTATCGACTGCGCGAAAATCGGTGCAGATGTGGCTACTTGTCCATTGAGTGCAATCACCGCTTTGTTGAATCATCCATTAACAGATAAAGGTTTGGCGCAGTTTATTGCAGATTTTCAAAAGGGGAATAAGTAAAATATTTTTTGTTTTTTGACCCCTCCGCCTCGAAGACTCCACGCCTCCCCTTTACTCCCTGCGGTCGTGAGAAAAGTTGCAAGTTGAGGAGTAAAGACAAGGTCGATCAAAGTCTGTAATTAATTTGTTGAGATTTGTAAATATTGTGAGATTCAGATTCCAAGAATTTCCTTGACAAGGGGAAGTACCGCGCAACGCCTTCGCGATGCGCTTTGGCGGAGCGAGGAATGCGGGGAAGCGGTCAACAAACTTTGTGATTTATACAAAATTCGTGCTTTCAACAATGAATATTGAATAACATCCTTACAGGGTACTTATTCGGTGTGAACATTCGAATTACTTTCGTTTATGCTCATTCAAATTCATCCCAAAAATCCTGAACCGAAAAAAATTAAAACCGTTGTTGAATGTCTTCTTGACGGAGGGGTGATTATTTATCCCACAGATACCGTTTACAGTATTGGTTGTCTTTTGACCAAATCCAAAGGAATTGAACGTGTAGCTCGAATCAAAGGCGTGAAAGTAGAAAAGGCGAATTTCTCTATCGTTTGTCATGATTTGAGTAATCTCAGCGACTATTCGCGACATGTAAATACAAATATTTATAAAATCATGAAAAAGGCTTTGCCGGGTCCATTTACTTTTATTTTGGATGCGAGCAATAAAGTGCCTAAATATTTTAATTCGGATAAAAAGGAAATTGGTATTCGTATTCCCAATCATTTGATTCCTCTCGAAATTGTAAAGGAAACGGGCGTGCCCTTAATTTCTACATCTGTTCACGATGATGATGAAGTTTTAGAATATACCACCGATCCTGAATTGATTTATGAACGCTATGAAAATTTAGTGGATATGGTGGTGGCGGGTGGCTATGGAAATAATGTGGCATCCACAGTTATAAATTGTGTTAGCGGACTGCCAGAAATTGTTCGACAAGGAATAGGTATAACTGATGATTTATTTTAATGAATATACTTGTAATTGATTGCGGAAGTTCGAAAGTACCCGACATTGTAAAAATGTTGCAAGGATGTGGCGCAACCGTTAGTGTTCAATTATTATCAGATAAAAAAAAGTGGAGTGGAGATGGAGTGGTTATTAGTGGAGCACCTATTTTATTGACTGAAAAAGATTCAACAGAATATTTGAAACTCTCGGAACAAATAAAATCTATTAACGTTCCCATACTAGGAATTTGTTTTGGGCATCAATTAATAGGTTTACATTATGGTGCGAAAATAAAACGTTGCGACGAAGATCGCGATTGGCAGAAAATACATTTCTTTAGAGATACTAAATTAACAACAGGTTTTTCTGAGATGATGGATTTTAAAGAAGATCATTGTGAATGCATCGATTTACCCGAAGAATTTGATTGGGTAGCTTCTTCCAAAACCTGTGAAATAGAAATGATGAAACATCAAACCAAAAATATTTTCGGAGTGCAATTTCATCCAGAAGTTTCTGATGATAATGGGAAAATATTATTATCTAAGTTCATTAAATTATGCAAAAACTCATAATATGGTTTTAAATTATATCTGGATTGGTTTTTTTCTAATTGGCTTTTTAGTAGCAATGATTCATTTCATTAATGAATGGGCCATTTTTGGAGATTACCTCGCTGGTGCCGATGTTTTCGATAAAATGGTGAAAGGAATTTTCTCAAGCGCAGAAATGGGATTTACATTATCCCTAACCTTAGCCGGAATTCTTACTTTTTGGTGCGGGCTGATGAAAGTTGGCGAACAGGGTGGAGCCATCAATGTTTTGTCGAGAATGGTTTCTCCTTTATTCGTAAAATTATTTCCAGAAATTCCTAAAGGTCATCCGGCACAGGGAGCCATCATGATGAATTTTTCTGCCAATATGTTAGGCTTGGATAATGCTGCTACACCACTTGGTTTAAAAGCAATGAATCATCTTCAAGACTTAAATAAAGAAAAAGAAACAGCCACCAATTCCATGATTATGTTTTTGGTGTTGAATACTTCGGGGCTAACGATAATTCCATTTTCTATTATGAGTTTCCGTGCTCAACATTTTGCGGCCAATGCCGAACATTATGGAAACAATCCTGATTTAATGAATCCCGCTGATGTTTTTTTACCGATTCTTATTGCTACATTCATTTCATCACTTGCTGGATTAACTATTGTTTCATTGTATCAAAAAATAAATTTATTCAAACCCGTTATACTTGCCTATATTGGTGTAATGACCACTGCAGTTGCTTCTCTCGCTTGGTATGTAAGTTCATTGGATGCAGAAACGGCTTCTAAATTTTCTTTATTTATTTCATCGGTTATTATTCTATCCTTTATCGTTTGGTTTATTTCGCTCGCCTTAAAAAACAAAGTGCATGTGTATGATACTTTTATAGAAGGCGCCAAAGAAGGATTCCAAACGGCCATAAAAATAATTCCATTTTTAGTAGCCATGTTAGTAGGTATTTCTGTTTTTCGTGAATCAGGAGCCATGCAATATTTAGTAGATGGAATCGCCTGGATCATTGCTTTATTTGTGGATGCGCCTGATGTTGCGGGAGCATTACCAACAGCGATAATGCGTCCGTTTAGTGGAGGAGGAGCACGTGCTTTAATGATAGATAGTTGGGGTGTGGATGCCGCCAATACCATGACAGGAAGAATGACTACCATCATTCAAGGATGTACAGAAACTACTTTTTATACGCTTGACGTTTATTATGGTGCCATTGGAATTAAAAAGACTCGCTATACCATTACCTGTGGTTTATTTGCTGATTTAGTTGGAATAATTGCTGCCATTATTTTATGTTATGTGTTTTTTGCGTGATTTTGACTTTTTCTAACTTTAATTCCTCATTTTCCATTCTAAGTACACTGCTTTTTTGCATCTTTGCACACGATGAAAATCCTTTTACTTCCTAAATGGTATCCTCATGTTGATGATGTTCAACATGGAATTTTCATTAAGAATCATGCTTTGGCCATTTCAAAATATGCTCAGGTAGGAGTGTTATTTGTGGTAACCAGTGAAAAAATTTCTGAAGATAAAATTGAAATTGAAAAAGCAGGAAACTACTTTTCATTAACCTATTATTTCCCTAAAAAATCAAATCGATTATTTGCACTTTATAGTTATTATAAATCATTTGTTAAAGCCAAGCATTTATTTGAAAAGGAATGGGGAAAACCAACTATAGCTTTGCTTTATATTCTTGGCAGAAATTATAGGATGTATAAAAAATTCTATTCAGATATCCCGTTTGTTGTGAGTGAACAATGGTCGGGTTATTTGAATGGCGGAATGGAGAAATATATTTATGCGAAGAGAAGAAATACATTAAATGCGCTTAAAAAAACGCAAAGCATTATTGCTGTTTCGGACACTCTTGCCTCGGCATTAAAGAAATATTCCAAAAAAAATAGAGTAGAAGTTATTCCCAATATTGTTTTATCTATAGGTGTTGCTGAAATATTTATTAAAGACGAAATTAAAGTTTTAACGGTGGCTGATTTGGACGATCAGATTAAAAATATATCGGGAATGATTCAAGCATTGAGTAAAATTGAATCAACATTACCCATTTGTTTTACCATTATTGGCGAAGGAAAAGATGAGCCATTTTTAAAAGATTTAGCGACTAAAAAATCTCACTCCAAACTAAGTTTTGTTTTTAAAAAACGGATGAATCACTCAGAGTTGTTAAAGCAATATTCCAATTGTCATTTCTATATTTTAAACAGTCGTAATGAAACATTTTGTGTGGCTGCAGCAGAAGCTATTTCGGCTGGCAGACCCGTTATTTCAACAAAATGTGGTGGTCCCGAGGTTTATTTAACTAAAGATAATAGCCTCCTTATCGAATCGGGTGATTCTAAAAAATTAGAGCTAGCCATCACTCAAATGCTCTCTAAATTAGAGCAAAATCAATGGAAAGCGAATGAAATTGCAAAAACAATTGAAAGTAAATATGGCGCGGATGCTATCGCCAAACAATATCTTACTATTTTAGAAAGCACAATTAATAAAAAGAATGATTGAATTAGTAATAAAGCCTTAAATTTGTCTCATTCAATACCGAAATTAAAATCTTATAATATGAAAAAGTGGTTTATTTTATCTTTTCTTGCCTTTAATCTATTGGCTTGTCAGCAAACTGAAAACGGTGAAGCGACATCCGAAGGAGAAAATCCAGATATGGAAAAGCTGAAGGAAGAAAATGAGAAATTGAAAAATGACTTAGCTACTCGTGACGAATCTATGAATGAATCTATTCGTTTGTTTAATGAAATTGAAGATAATTTATCTGCCATTCGTCAAAAGGAAAAGGTGATAAATATGAGCCGTAATAACGATCCTGAATTTCAACAAGACCAAAAAGAAAGAATCATTGAAGAAATTCAATTAATCAATTCTCTATTGGAGGAAAATAAAAATAAAGTGAATTTACTTCGTTCTAAACTTTCAAAAGCAG
>JBIPLT010000045.1:0-14843 GCA_044368255.1 Flavobacteriales bacterium | reverse complement strand
TTGTGCTCAAATTCTAAAAATCTTAAATAAAAAAAGCCACCCGTTTCCAGATGACTTGAATAAAATAATTTTTTAAATATTATTTTTCTGAAACTAAGCTCGCTTTCATGAATTCACGATTCATTCTTGCAATATTCTCTAATGAAATTCCTTTTGGACATTCTACTTCACATGCTCCTGTATTCGTACAATTACCAAATCCTTCTAAGTCCATTTGGTTCACCATACTTAAAACGCGATCATTTGCTTCAATTTTTCCTTGTGGTAATAATGCCAATTGAGAAACTTTTGCCGAAACAAATAACATGGCAGAAGCATTTTTACAAGTAGCCACACATGCTCCACAACCAATACAAGTGGCAGCAGCAAATGCTTTATCAGCATCCTGCTTATTTACGGGCAAACAATTCGCATCTTGAGCTGCACCTGTGTTCACAGAAATGTAGCCTCCTGCTTGAATTACTCTATCAAATGCCGAACGGTTTACTACTAAATCTTTGACAACCGGAAACGCTTTTGCTCTCCATGGCTCAATAAAAATGGTATCACCATCCTTGAATGAACGCATATGTAATTGGCATGTTGTTACACCCGTCTGTGGCCCGTGCGCACGTCCATTGATGAACAATGAACACATTCCGCAAATTCCTTCACGACAATCGTGATCAAAAGCTACAGGTTCATCACCAGTATTTACCAATTGTTCATTCAATACATCCAGCATTTCTAGGAATGACATATCAGGAGAAATTCCCGTGACTTTATAATCCACCATTTTCCCAGAATCTTTCGCGTTTTTTTGACGCCAGATTTTGAGAGTTAAATTCATATTGTTGTTACTGCTCATAATTTTTTATTTTAGGCAATAGGCAAGTAGCCAAATAGCCAATAGTTAAGATTTTATTTTGTGTGTGCTTCCAATTTATCAATTATTGATTTTAGCATTTTGCTACATTCTTGTAATAAGTTTTTTGACGCAATTAATTTTGAATTATCCAAAAAGTTAAGCATTTCAATTATTAGAATTTGAGTTTCTGTCTCACATAAAGAACCATTCGAAATTTTCAAATGATTGATATAACTTCCTTTGCTATTTCTACCCCAACCTTCAGCAATATTTGATGGAATTGAAACTGCCGCGCGTCTGATTTGACTTGTCAATCCAAATCTTTCCTCATCGGGCATATTTTTGGTTATTATATAAATTTCTTTTACTAATGACATGCTCTTTTGCCAAACAATTAATTCTTTATATGAACTAACAGATCCATACTTCACATAACTTTCTTCTACTAAATCAATATCTGAATAACCCATTTCCATTATCAACTATTTTATCATTTCATTAAAAACTTCTTCATTCTATTTGCCTTTTCTACAACTCTATCCTTCTTCCCTCTATTTGCCTACTTGGCTATTTGCCTTCTGACTCTACTTATAACTCCTCTGAACCATCTTAATCGTATCAAAAACCAATTGTTCTTTATGTAACTCAGAGTCTTTAACGTCTCCTTTATTTTCCCAAGCAGAAACAAAAGCAAAATTATTATCATCACGTTGCGCTTCTCCTTCTTCAGTTTGATATTCCTCTCTGAAGTGACCACCACAAGATTCATTTCTATTTAACGCATCCAAACACATTAATTCACCTAATTCTAAGAAATCAGCAACACGTCCTGCTTTATCTAACTCTGGATTAAATTCTGAATCTGATCCTGGTACACGAACATCTTTCCAAAATTCTTCTCTAATTTTTCTAATTTCAGCAATGGCTTCTTTCAATCCATTTTCATTACGTGCCATCCCACATTTTTCCCACATCACTTTTCCTAAACGCTTATGAAAACTATCTACTGTTTTTGTTCCTTTATTATTGATGAAGAAATTAATTCTTTCTTTCACCGATTTTTCAGCTTCATCAAATTCAGCAGTGTTAGTAGGAATTTTTCCTGTACGAATATCATTCGATAAATATTCTCCGATGGTATATGGAATCACGAAATATCCATCTGCTAAACCTTGCATCAAGGCAGAAGCTCCTAAACGATTCGCACCGTGATCAGAAAAATTCGCTTCTCCCATTGCATATAATCCCGGAACAGTAGTCATCAAATTATAATCTACCCAAAGACCACCCATAGTGTAATGCACTGCAGGATAAATTTTCATTGGAGTTTCATACGGATTTTCACCAGTTATTTGTGCATACATATCAAATAGGTTTCCGTACTTTTCTTTCACCACTTCTTTTCCTAAATCATACAATTGTTTTTCAGTTGGATTTGGAATATTATGTTTTGTTGCTTCAATTTTTCCGTATTTGTATTTCAGATTAGACATAAAATCCAAATAAACTGCCTCACCGGTTGCATTCACTCCAAAACCAGCATCACATCTTTCTTTCGCTGCACGAGAAGCCACATCACGAGGCACTAAATTTCCAAATGCAGGATATCTTCTTTCTAAATAATAATCTCTATCTTCTTCTGGAAGATCGCTTCCTTTTTTCTTCCCTTCTCTTATAGCTTGCGCATCTTCTTTTTTCTTTGGAACCCAAATTCTTCCGTCATTTCGCAATGATTCCGACATCAATGTTAATTTACTTTGATGATCTCCAGAAACAGGAATACAAGTAGGATGAATTTGTGTATAACAAGGATTACCGAAAAACGCTCCTTGCTTATGCGCTTTCCAAGCTGCGCTTACATTACTCCCCATAGCATTTGTAGAAAGGAAAAATACATTTCCGTAACCACCTGTGCAAAGTAAAACGGCATGCCCCGAGTGTCGTTCAACAGCACCTGTTACTAAATTTCTAGCAATGATTCCACGAGCTTTTCCTCCTACTTTTACTACTTCCATCATCTCATGGCGAGTAAACATTTGAATACTTCCTTTGGCTACTTCCTTGGAAAGAGCAGAATAAGCACCTAATAATAATTGCTGTCCCGTTTGTCCTGCAGCATAAAATGTTCTTTGAACTTGTGTTCCACCGAATGAGCGGTTATCTAATAATCCGCCATATTCGCGTGCAAATGGAACACCTTGTGCAACACATTGGTCAATGATATTTGCACTTACTTCCGCTAAACGATGAACGTTTGCTTCACGCGCCCGATAATCACCACCTTTAATAGTATCATAAAATAAGCGATAGGTAGAATCACCATCGTTCTTGTAATTTTTTGCAGCATTAATTCCCCCTTGCGCAGCAATAGAATGTGCTCGTCTTGGAGAATCTTGAAAGCAAAATACTTTCACTGTATATCCCATTTCCGCTAATGACGCAGCAGCAGATGAGCCTGCTAATCCCGACCCAACTATGATAATTTCAATAGACCTTTTATTGGCTGGATTTACCAACGCAACATGATCTTTATAATCTGTCCATTTCTTGTCGATTGGACCGTGAGGAATTTTTGAATCTAATTTTGACATGTCCAATTAATTTAACTGTGAAACGTAATGATAAATTGCAATCACGATAAAGCCTGTAGGAATTAAAATTCCATAAAGATTTCCTAATTTTTTAATAATGGGAGTGTATTTATTGTGACGGAATCCAACGGATTGAAAGGCGGATTGAAATCCATGCAAAAGATGTAATGCAAGAAAAATAAATGCAGTGCAATAAATAGCTACTCGAGCTGGATCTACAAATTTATGTTGTAGTTCGTGGAAATATCGAGAAGGGTCTTCAGGAGAAAAATTTACATATTTATAAGCAATCTCTGGTGCCCAAAAATCATACATATGCAACCCTAAAAATAATAAAATACAAATTCCTGAATAAATCATATTGCGTGACATCCAACTAGAGTTGGCAGAAGCACCATTTACGGCATATTTGACAGTTCTAGAAGAACGATTTTTAACTTCTAAAACAAAACCCATCAGAAGATGAAATACCACGCCAAAAATTAAAATGGGCTGCATAATAAACTGGATGAGTGGATTGTATCCCATAAAGTGAGAAGCCGCATTAAAAGCATCTGCACTTACTACGGATAAAAAATTGATGATAAAATGTTGAAGCAAGAAAAATAACAAGAATAACCCGGACAATGCCATGGCGATTTTTTTTGCTATTGATGATTTGAGTAGAGGAGAATTGCTCATGGAAAAGAGTTAAAGAATTTTGATGACACAAATGTAATATCAATTTGAAATATTTTTTAGTTTATTTTTAAATATAATTTAGTGAATCAAAATATCAGCAGTAATTTATTTTTATCGGAGGGGAGACTATTAGATTTATTAGGCTAAATTGAAATATGAATTATTGATTATTTGTGCTTTCGGCAAAGTTTTTAAACAAAAAATGATTTAATAATTTTGTAATTTAGACTGATTCTAAACTGATTATTTTTTTATTTTTTTTGGAATGAATTGAATCTCTGATTAATTGACTAATTTTCTTCATAACTTGTTTTAGAAGAATTCAAAAATAATGTTACTTTCGCATCCCGTGAATATTGAGAAACATATCGCCCTACTATTACGCAATTATGATTGCGTCATCATTCCTGGTTTAGGTGGGTTTGTGGCTAATTATAGTCCATCGCAATTTAATAGGGCCAAAGGATTATTATCTCCCCCTTCAAAAGCGATTATCTTTAATCGAAATTTGATTAATAATGACGGTCTTTTAATGAATCATTTATCCGTAAATGAGAATTTATCCTATACAGAAGCAAGCAATTTTGTAAATGAATTTGTTGTCATTTGTAAGAATCAATTAGCAACTGGAAAAAGAATTGAATTTGATGAGTTGGGTGTTCTTTACGAAGATAACGAAAAAACAATTCAATTTCGTCCCGATTTCTCAGTGAATTTTTTGACTGAATCTTTTGGTTTATTTCCAGTGGTGGCAAAAGAATTAGTTCATTCTGTTCAAAATATCGAATCTAAAGTCGATGCTCCAACTATCAACGAGGCAGAAGAAAAAGTTACCTACATTAAAGTTGCCGAGGTAAAAGAAGAAACTATTACTCGTGAGATTAAACCTGAATTAAGAACCGTTGAGTCACAAAATCCATCTGAGAAAAAAATTGTTCCGATAAAAAGGAAAAGAAGAACGGGAACTTATATTGCGGCTGCTGTAATTGGAATTCCTTTGATTTTTTATTCAGTTTGGATTCCATTGAAAACAGATGTCATAAAAACGGGGGTGATTCAAGTAGCCGACTTGAATCCTTTTCATGCACCCATTGCTCCTTCAGTTTATAAGCCATTTGATAAAAATTTAGCGGAAGGTTTATCTGAAAAAATAATGCCTACAGTCGAAGAATCTGCATTAGAAGAACCAGTTTTACCAATAATTAATGAAGTAGATACTACTTTAGTGGATGCTAATAATCCTATCGAAGAAAATATCGATTTGAATAATAATTACCACATTATTGCAGGTTGTTTTCAAGAAGTAGAAAATGCTCAACGAATGGTGGATTATTTGCAAAGCAAAGGCTACAAGGCTTATATTTTAGATACGGTTAATGGATTACAAAGAGTTTCAGCAGCTTCTTATTATAATCCTGCAGATGCCATGTCGGCCTTACGCGAAATTAGAGGAAATCAAGTAAGTGAAGCTTGGTTATTAAGCTTGAAATAAATTAAGGAATTACTACCATTCCATTTTCTGTCCCAACCCATTTTTTACCAAATTGATCAATTGCAATGGATGTAACATATTCATTTGGGAAATTGGAATTTGATTGATTGTAAATTGTCCAATAGGAATCATCAAGCAGGGCTAAACCTAATCCTTCAGTCCCTATCCATTTTTTAGAATTTTGTACGGTAACAACTGATCTAACTAAATTAAGAGGTAATCCTGAATTGGCAGAATTGTAGTTTGTCCAATTGATTCCATCAAATTTGGAAACACCACCATTAGTGCCAATCCACTTTATATTATTTTCGTCTATTGCAATAGAATAAATACTGTTGTTGGGTAGATTGGAATTTCCAACATTATAAGTTATCCAATTTGTTCCGTCAAAATTCGCAATTCCACCTCCTGTTCCAATCCAAGGATGGAAATGCTGGTTCTAACTGCCATTTTTCTGTTTCTGGAATTAATATTGTTCCCTTGCCAATTGAACTTTTATCTTTTAATGCCGAGGCATTTAGTTCTGGTTATGTGCAATTAAACTGGAAAACTATAAGCGAAACAAACAATGATTATTTTTCAATTGAAAGATCGGCTGATGGTTTGAATTTCGAATTGATGGGTATAGTGGATGGCGCAGGTAACTCGAATCAAATTCTTGATTATTCCACACGTGATTTGAATCCATTGAGCGGCACTGGATATTACTGATTGAAACAAACAGATTACGATGGTAATTCCACCTATTCAAGTATATCTAAAGTTGATTTTAATGAGGCGGATGAACTGTATTTTAATATTTATCCAAACCCAACATCGGAAGGTTCAAATCCAATCCTCTCTTTAACAGGAAATGAAGAAGAGGAAATGATAGTTAACATTTATGAGATAACGGGTAAATTAATTTCTTCAACCAAAGTTATTTTAAATTCAAATGGGGTTACTAATGTGGAGATGAAAACAAATTTATCACAGGGTATTTACCTTATTAGTGCTACTAATTCAAAAAATATTACCCAAGTTAAAAAATTCGTTGTAGAATAAAATTCGTATAATTTAAGTTTTTAAGCATCCTTACAAGGATGCTTTTACATTTCTATGCATTTCTGATTTGATTGCATCTGAATTTTTATTTCCTTTGGGTAAAACTCAAGGATATGCGCTACAACCCCATCAACCCACAACTCTTCATTAATAACCGAAAAAGGCTTTCCACCATGCTCAAATCAGGCTCGGTGGCTGTTTTTAACTCCAATGATATTCTTCCTACAAATGCAGATGGATCTCTTCCATTACGTCAGAATAACGATTTATTTTATTTGAGCGGAATAGATCAAGAAGAATCTATTCTTGTTTTATTTCCGCATGCACATGATCCTGCTCATCGCGAAGTATTATTCTTAAAAGAAACCAATTCAGAAATTGCTATTTGGGAAGGAGCTAAACACTCCAAAAAAACTGCTTACGAAACTTCTGGAATTAAAACAGTTTATTGGTTGCAAAACTTCGAGAAAGTATTCAAATCAATTGTTTGTGAAGCAGAGAATGTTTATTTAAATACTAATGAACATTTACGCGCTTCTATCGAAACCGAAACTAGAGACTCACGTTTTATAAAATGGATGAAAGAACATTATCCTTTGCATAAATACGAGCGAATTGCCCCCATCATGCATTCGTTGAGGTCGGTGAAATCTGCCTGGGAAATAGATCTTCTGCAAGAAGCGATGGACATTACCGAAAAATCATTTCGTAGAGTGCTTTCATTTATCAAGCCAGGTGTTTGGGAATATGAAATTGAAGCCGAATATATGCACGAATTTTTACGCAACCGTTCACGTGGTTTTGCCTATACTCCAATTATCGCTTCAGGATTTAATGCCTGTGTTCTGCATTATATTGAAAATAATCAGCAATGCAAAGAAGGCGATGTATTGTTGATGGATGTTGGTGCAGAATATGGAAATTACAATGCTGACATGACCCGTTGTGTGCCAGTTTCTGGAAAATTTTCGGTTCGTCAAAAAGAGGTGTACAATTCGGTTTTGCATGTGATGAAGGAAGCCACCAAACTTCTTCGTCCAGGAACTTTATTGGGAGATTATCATAAAGAAGTGGGAAAATTAATGGAAGCGCAATTGTTGAAATTGAATTTAATCACCGATACAGATATTAAAAATCAAAATCCTGAATGGCCGGCTTACAAAAAATATTTTATGCATGGAACCTCACATTTTTTGGGATTGGACGTGCATGATGTGGGTTTATGGCATAAACCTATTCAGCCGGGAATGGTTTTTACAGTAGAACCAGGAATTTATATTCGCGAAGAAAATTTAGGAATACGACTAGAGAATAATATTTTGGTGACCGAAAGTTCACCGCGTGATTTGTTTGCTAAATTTCCAATTGAAGCGAATGATATCGAAGACTTAATGAATTCGAAATAATTTTTCAAATAATGAGATTTACTAAGTTCAATCTTTCGATACTCCCGATAGCTATCGGGATTGAAGGCATAAAATCTACTCAGGATTACCTTTGTTATTTGAAATAGCACGGTCATCCTGAGTAGCGAGGAACGAGCGTATCGAAGGATGATTATAACAATTGAAAATTGAAATGCAACAAAAAAATCTTCGTTTTCTAGGTAAAAATGTCAATTATTTTCTTTCTGGCTCAGGAGACAAAAATATTATTTTGCTTCATGGTTTTTTAGAATCTTCTTTCATGTGGCAAGATTATACTTCTCGATGGAATAAGAATTATAAAGTCATCGCCATTGATTTACCTGGTCATGGAAATACCGAATCTTTAGCGGAAGTAAATAGTACTTTATTAATGGCAGATGCAGTAGATGCAGTTTTGAAAAATGAAAGTATTGCTTCTGGTATTTTTATTGGTCATTCTATGGGCGGATATGTTGCGTTAGCATATGGTGAACGATATGCAGAAAAAGTTAATGGAGTAGTATTATTAAATTCAACCGCTTTGGCTGATTCAGATATTAAAAAAGGAGATCGAGAAAGAGCAATAAAAGTAATGCAAAAAAACCCTTCTATTTTTATTAATGAATCTATTCCGAATTTATTTGCCACCGATCATCGCGAAAATTTTATTGAAGACATAAAAAAGGTGATTCAAGAAGCTTTAAAAATAAATACAAATGGAGCATGTGATTGTTTGCGAGGGATGAAAGAACGCGAAGACAAAACATTTTTATTGAAGGAAAATAGGTTTCCAATTAAGTTTATCGCTGGCTCAAAAGACAATGTTATTCCAATAGAAAAAGTGAGAGAGCAGATTGATCTTCACCCAAAAATACATTCGAAAATTTTCGAAGAAAGTGGACACATGTCTTTTATTGAAGTGAAAGACGAGTGTTTCATATCCATCAATGATTTTATAAATGAATTCTCCTAATGAAATGTGATTCAATTTCTTTTATCATTAAATATCCTGAAGTAAAAATTTCCCATCATTTTTTTTATGATGTTCAACCTATATAAATAGTCAATGTCCGATACAATGTGCCTGCGGGAAGCATTCAAAGCATAGCGGTAGAAAAGATTTTTTAACGTTACACCAATTGAATATATTTTTTGCTTTGATAAAATATTTCAATGTGTTTGGATGGAGCGTTGCAATTGATTTATACCAAAGTTAAACAAATAAAAAAGTAGTTTAGCTTCACAATTTTGACCCTCAAGTTTATACTTTCGGTACTTTCAAAAAATGTACATTAGCACCAATAATTTTGAAACCAACAGCCCTCATAATTGATGATGAAGATTTAGCTCGTGAGAACTTAGCTATGCTTATTGCTGAATTTTGTCCCGAAATTGAGGTCATTGGTTCGGCAGCAAATATTACCGATGCCAAAAAGAAAATCGAAGAGCTTCAACCAAAAATTATTTTTTTGGATATTCGTATGCCATCAGGTTCAGAAGGATTCGATTTATTAGATGCTATTCCAGAAAAGAAGTTTCATGTCATATTTGTTACTGCATTTAAGGATTATGCGATAAAAGCATTTAATGCAAACGCCATTCATTATGTATTGAAACCCGTAGACATTGAAGATTTGCGTTCGGCTGTTGTAAAAGCGGTGGAAACAATAAAATTAGCCGACATAAATCCAGAGGTGTATACCGCTTATTTAACCACATTAAAAAATCTATCTCAAACACTCAATCACAATAAACAAACCAATAAGGTTACTATAAGTCACTCCAAAGGAATTAAAATAATTGAAGACGATACCATCCTATATATAGAAGCAGATAGTAATTGTTCGGTTTTACATTTTTCAGATGGAACCAAATATCTTGATACGCGAACCCTGGGTTTATATGAAGAGATATTGAATCCAGATAAATTTTTTAGAATCCATAAATCAGTTATCATTAATCTTAATCATCTCTCAGAGTACATTACTGAAGATGGATATTTCGCTATTTTGAAGTCAGGTCAACGGTTACCAGTTGCTCGAAACCGAGTTTCTGATTTTCTGGCTAAGATTAAATCAATCTAAGCTACCTTTCAATCAACAAATACCACACAAGGCTAAATGGCTAGTTCAATCTTTTAGTTCTCGCGTAAATTGAGGCAAATTAACACGGGAAGCTATGAATACGAAACTAAAATCAATTGTTGTTGATGATGAGTTCTTTTGTCGCAACAATCTCAAAATGATTCTCGATGATTTTTGCCCTGAGGTGGAAGTGGTTGGAATGGCCGACTCAGCTGACCAAGCTCGAGCATTAATAAAGCAATTGAATCCAGACTTAGTGTTTTTAGATATCAAGATGCCTAAAGAAGATGGTTTTACATTTTTAGATTCCTTGCCATCTCGTAATTTTTCCGTTGTGTTTACCACTGCTCATAACGAATATGCTTTTAAAGCTTTCAAAGCAGATGCCATTGATTATATTGAAAAACCTATTAACATTGAAGATTTAAGAAACGCAGTTACTAAGGTGGCTAAAATTCAAAGCGGTTCAAATGTTCTTCCGAAATCTGACTCCATTAAGCAAAACGATCGAATTTCTTTTGCAACGCGCGATGGTTTTATTACCGTTAAATATGATGAAATTATTCATTTAGAAGCGAGTGATAATTATACCATGATTTACATGACGGGAAATAGAAAGCACCTCAGTTGTAAGAATATCAAAGTATATGAAGAGTCTTTAGACCCAAATATTTTTTTCAGAACGCATAAATCTCATATATTAAATGTTTCTAATCATTTAAAAGGATTCACTAGAAATGACGGAAATATTGCAATTTTGTCGAACGGAAAGCAAATTCCCGTTGCAAGACGAAAATTAGCGGATTTTCTAGAACGAATTAATAAAGTTTGAAAGCAAAATTGACAACATATATTTTTAAAAGCCTGAACCTATCAGGCTTTTTGTTTCTATCTACTTTTCTATTTGCTCAGCAATATAATTTTATTAATTATACCAGCGATCAAGGTTTAGCACAATCGCAAGTTACCTCTATCATTCAAGATCAAAATGGTTACTTATGGTTCTCCACTTTTGGAGGAGTGAGTCGTTTTGATGGAAAGAATTTCAAAAATTATTCAAAAGAAGATGGTTTAATTAATAATCAGCTTTTTTCTCAAATGATTGACTCCAAAGGAAGGATTTGGTTTACCGGTCTAGGTGGTTTTAGTTATTACGATAAAGGAGAAATTAAATCCATTCGTTTACCATATGAATTAGCACGATTAAATGTGGTAGGTATTTGCGAAGATAAAAACGGAACCTTTTGGATAGCGATTGAACGAGCAGGAGTTGCTTCTTTTAAAAATAATAAATTAACGTATTATGTAAACAATGAAATTCCGATGAATGTTAGATCGGTTTATTGTGATAAGGATAATAAAATTTGGATTTCTACTCGAGATGGATTGTATTTTTTTGAAAACGATAAATTCGTAAATTTTCCAATTAATGGAGATGCAGAAAAAAATATTAGTTATGTCATAAATGGGAAAAAAGGTGAAATATGGATTTCTACATTTGATGAAGGAGTTTATAAACTTGAAGAAAATAAATTTACTAATTATACCGAAGAGAATGGATTAATTAGTAATTGGATTCGTCATATTTTCATTGATAAAGATGGTTCTGTATGGTTCTCTGCTAAAAATGGGGTAAGTAAATTTTATCAAGGTTATTTTAAAAATTTCACCGTAAAACAAGGTTTAATTAATCCAAATATTAATAGTGTCGGGCAAGATATGGAAGGAAATATCTGGCTCTGTACAGATGGAAAAGGTATTTTAAGATTCTCTGGTGAGGCATTTACTAATTATACAACTTCCGATGGACTACCTTCTGATTTTATTATGTCGGCCGTTCATGGTCCAAATGGTGAGATTTGGTTTTCTAGCTATGGAAAAGGAGTGAGCAGATTTAAAGGAGAAACATTCCAAACATTTGATGAAGATGCAGGATTAAGTAATAATACGGTTTGGACTAGCGCATTTGATGGCACAAATTTATGGTTTGGTACTTCTTATGGTTTAAGTGTTTTTGATGGAAAAAAATTCACCAATTATTTTGAAGAAGATGGTTTGTTGAGTGATAAAATCACATCCCTTCTTCATGAAAATGGAAATTTATGGATTGGATCTCAAGATGGATTAACCCTTTATAAAGATGGAAAATTTAGAAATTTTTCTAACAATCAAGGTTTGACAGGAACCAACATCCGCTCTATTTTCAAAGATAAAAATGGAACTTTATGGTTAGGATCTTCATCTGGGGTGTATACTTTTTCCAACGAAAAATTTAAAAATATCCCACATGATAGTCCCGAAAATGACAATACTGTTTATTGTATTAATTCGGATGTGCAAGGTAAAATATGGATCGGAACTAAAAATGGATTGTTTTATTTTGATGGAAAAAAATTCAAAAAAGTAGAGTTTACTGACCGTGCTAATGCCAATATTGTAAATTTTTTAATTCGCGAAGATGATTTATTATGGGTGGGAACCAATGCAAGTATTTTTACAATAAATGCTAAAAAATACATTGACGAAGATGAACTAATCGTTAATCACTTTACAAAGCTAGAAGGTATTCGAGGAGACGAAACAAATTTGAACTCGGCTTTTAAAGATAAAAAAGGAAATTATTGGTTTGGTACCGATGGTGGACTTGTTCGTTTTGAACCGAATAAAAGAAAAAATGGAATCAATGAAATTGAAGCTTTTATTCATATCGAATCAGTAAAATTATTTTTAGAAAATGTAGATTGGAAGAATTACACGAAGGAAATAGATTCAGAAAAAAATATTCCAAAGTCATTGAAAGTTGATTACGATGAAAATCACTTTACTTTTTATTTCCAAGGAATTTGTCACTCCAATCCAAATAAAGTAAGATATCAATTTAAGCTAGAAGGGTTCGATCCAGATTGGTCTCCAATCACTGATGCAACATTTGCAACCTACTCCAATTTACCTCCAGGCAATTATACTTTTATGGTGAAATCGAGAAATGATTCTGGAATTTGGAATAAACAAGCGGCCACATTTTCATTTACCGTAACACCTCCTTTTTGGTTAACTTGGTGGTTTTTTATTCTTTGTGGCTTGGTAATTATTTTCTCCGTAATTGGATTTTATAAATGGAGAATTTCATCAATTAATCAAAAAAATAAAACACAACAACTCGAATATCAATCTCGATTATTAGCATTAGAATCACAAAGTTTAAATGCAAGTATGAATCGACATTTTATTTTTAATGCATTAAATTCCATACAGTATTATATTAATAAGCAAGATCGTTTAGAGGCAAATAAATATTTAACCAGTTTTGCTAAATTGATTCGAAAAAATCTGGATAGTTCTGTTTCTGGCAATCAAGTTTCTTTAACAGAAGAGTTAGAAAGATTAGAATTATATCTTTCATTAGAATTGATGCGATTCAAGGATAAATTCGCCTACTCAATAGAATTAGATGATTCAGTTGATTCAGATTCGATGAAAATTCCTCCAATGCTTCTCCAGCCTTATGTTGAAAACAGTATTTGGCACGGAATCTTACCAATGGAGAAATTAGGAACTATAAAAATTAAGATCAAATTGGATGGTAGAATTTTGAAAATTGCGATTATTGACGATGGTATTGGAATTACTACAAGTTTGAAAAACAAGGAAAAATCTAGTCACGGACATATTTCACGAGGTATTCAAATCAATAGTGGAAGACTGGCGCTTTTAAAGCAAATGACCAACGAAAACATGAGCATAGAAGGGCCTATGGAAACTTTTGACAAGGATGGAAATGTGACTGGCACAATGGTTAATCTTACCATTCCTCAAGTTGTAGATGCCAAAAACGAAGTTTTTAACAAAAAAGAATAGGAATTTTAAAACATAATCCTATATTTGACGTATGATTATCTGAAAAAGAAATTAGTAAGAAAATGAAAAAGTTTAGTTTTGTTTTGTCGGTGTTAATGTTGTCGGGCTTGTTATTTACAAGTTGCGAGAAAGAACGCGAACTTAATCCATTGCCATCAGCAGGAAATACAATTCAATATGATACCACAAAGGATGGTGATATTATCGTTGGTTCAGATTCAGACAGTGATGGGGATTATATTCCAGATATCACCGATGGTGGGCGTGATGAAGATTATGATAAATCTGGCAGAAAGAGAAGACATTAATTAAGGTATTTAATATTATAATAACCCTTTCGATTTTGAGAGGGTTTTTTTATGGAATTAATTTTTGTTTTTATTGAAAAATAATAAACACTTTTCTAAATATTCATTGATAAAACATTTTTCAAAGAATTACACTTTAGAACTTAATAGTGTTTTATTCTAATCCTAAAATAAATCATTAAAGTACAAATTAAAAACGACTATCTTCGTTGAACCTAAACGGCGGGCTAATTAACTATTCTCATTCGGAGGCTTTGCGAAGAATAACAGGTAAACCTAATGTCACTAGCGTTCCAGTTTTTTTATGCCTTCAAAAAATAAACTGGATTATTCGCTACGATCCTAAGAAAGTTAGCTTGGCTGAACCAAAAGGCGGGCGAATCAACCTGTAAAAACAGCCTGATTTATTAATCAGGCGTTTTTTTATTACTCCCTCTGGTCGTGAGCATTGTTCTCTCAAGAAATTTAAAAGAAGACTTTGTTTGGGATTAGCTTCGCTGAACCTAAAAGGCGGGCTAATCAACTATTCTCA
>JBIPLT010000138.1:0-8058 GCA_044368255.1 Flavobacteriales bacterium | reverse complement strand
AAAACCTACTGTCACTAGTGTGCCATTGTTATTTTATTCCTTCAAAAAAATTAAAAGAAGACTTTAATTTTTTTTCAGTCATAAAAAAACCCTCCAAGCTTTGCTTGAAGGGTTTTACAGAACGTTGCCCTAACAGGATTCGAACCTATACAGTCAGAATCAAAATCTGAAGTCCTGCCATTAGACGATAGGGCAATTGGGCGGCAAAGATAAATAAAATTTATTCTGAAAAAAAAATCATCTTGCATAGTATTGTATTATAACATACAGAATTTTCCTAAATTCGCAGCTCTTACTCAAAAAACTATGGATTTTAAATTCTGGAACAAAACTCTTGGCTGGACGGCCTTCACCATTGCTTTGGTGTGTTACTTTCTAACGTTGGAACAATACGTTCCGCTTTGGGACTGTGGCGAATACATTAGTACGGCCTATAAATTAGAAGTTGGACATCCTCCTGGAGCCCCAACCTTTAATATGCTAGGAGCGGTATTCACTTACTTTCTTCCAACCGAAAGTGTAGCGATGATGATTAATTTCATCTCTGCTCTTTGTGCCGCATTAACCATTTTATTTATGTTTTGGACGATTACCTATTTAGGAAAACGTTTAGCATTAATGGGTGGCGGTGAACTTTCTGACGATAAAAAAATTGCCATTCTTGGAAGTAGCTTAATTGGCGCCTTAGCTTATGCATTTACCGATTCATTTTGGTTCTCAGCAGTTGAAGGTGAGGTTTATGCGATGTCTTCTTTTTTTACTGCTCTTGTGGTTTGGGCAATTTTCAAATGGGATGAAGTGGCCGATGAGCCCTATGCCGATCGTTGGTTAATTTTTATCATGTATATGATTGGATTATCCATTGGTGTCCATCTTTTGAACTTATTGGCAATTCCTGCTGTGGGAATGATGTATTATTTCCGAAGATATAAACCGAATACAAAAGGTGGTATAATTGCTTTCATCATTTCGTTATTTGTTCTTGGAATTATTCAAATGGTTATCATTCCAGGTATGGCAAAATGGCCAGCAAAAATGGAGTTGTTATTCGTAAATGATTTGGGATTACCCTTTTCTTTTGGTTCAACCTTTTTCTTTTTATTAGTGATTGGATTAATTATTTGGGGAATTCGTGTTTCCGAAAGAAAACAAAAACACATGCTCAACATGGCCGTGATGACATTTATGGTTATTCTTATTGGTTTCTCTTGTTTCGCTATGATTATGATTCGTTCACAGGCAAACACACCTGTAGATGAAAATAATCCTGAAACATTTCCTCAATTATTAAGTTACCTTAATCGTGATCAATATGGATCTGCTCCATTAGTATCAGGTAATTATTGGAATTCGGAGCAAGGTGGAAAACCAGAAGACGGTGACCCTGTTTATATGCCAGGTTTTGCTGTAAAAAGAGGAGATCAATTAGTAAAAGGTTTCCGTTCAGAAGAGGAAGCAAAAAAATATATTAAGGAAAATGAATTAGCTAATGTGACTATTTCTGAAGAATATTTTATTGGCGATAATCGAAAAGCTATTGAACCTGTTTTTAAACCGGAGCATACCACTGTTTTCCCTCGGATGTATAGCCGCGAAGATCGTCATATTCGAATGTACAAATTATGGTCGGGGTATGTAGGTGGCGATTATTTAAATACTAGCATTAAAAAAGAATATGATGATATCAGCAATGCCATCAATCAAATGGAAATGATGCAACAAAAAGGTGAATTAGATCCTGCCATGACCAATGAATTAAAGGCTTATCAGAACTACAAAGCACGAATGGATATGACTGGAATTAAAATTCCAACGTTCGGAGAAAATCTATCCTTCTTTTTCAATTATCAAATGGGTTGGATGTATTTTAGATACTTCCTTTGGAATTTTGCCGGACGACAAAGTGATGAGCAAAATATTGACGGAAACATCATTGATGGAAATTGGTATACCGGTATTTCAATGATTGATAGTGAAAGATTAGGCGATCAATCAAAAATCCCTTCTACTATTTCAAAAAATAAGGCACATAATAAATTTTTCTTCCTGCCTTTAATTCTAGGTTTAATTGGAATGATTTATCATTTATTAAAAGCACCGAAGGATTGGTTGATTATTTTATTGCTATTTGTATTTACTGGAATTGCTATTATCGTTTATTTGAATTCAAAGCCAGCCGAGCCACGCGAACGTGATTATGCTTACGCTGGTTCATTCTATGCATTTGCATTTTGGATTGGAATTGGAGTTTATGCCTTGTTCGATATGGCCAAAAATTTAAGTTGGAAAAAATTCCAAAAAGGTTTGTTGGTAGGTGGTGGATTTGGTGTTTTACTTTATCTCATCGAAATGATGACAGGTGAACATCACTCTTTTTCCTATTCTATACTTTATATGGTTCTTATTGGATTCGGTTTAATTGCAGGGATGATTTTTATTGGTGGTAAATTGAAAAATCCGAGTCAAATTGCATTTCTTTCTATTGCATTAACTGTTTGCGTTCCTGTTGTTTTAGCCTACCAAGGTTGGGATGATCATAATAGAAGTGGAAGATCAACAGCACGTTCATTCGCCAAAAATTTCATGCGCTCTTGTGATAAAAATGCTATTCTATTTACCTATGGTGATAACGATACTTTCCCTCTTTGGTATATTCAAGAAGTGGAAGGTTATCGCACGGATTCTAGAATTGTAAATACAAGTTTATTAGGAACCGATTGGTATATCGATCAAATGACTAGAAAAGCTTATGATTCGGAACCCGTTCCATTTACTATTCCTGAGCATATCTATCGTCAAGGTGGAAGTATAGATCAGTTTGAGTTGAATGAAGGAACTCCCGGTGTGGCCATTGATTTGAAAGCGGAATTGAAAAAGCAAATGAATAATCCACAACAATCTAAAAGCTATAATGCAAATTGGGTTATTTTAAGTGGAAAAACATTTTATATAAATGTAAATAAAGCTAACGCTATCAAAGCTGGATTAGTTCCAAAAGGAATGGAAAGTGAAGTGGTAGATAGAATTGAATTCAGAGTTCAAGATAATGTTTTGATGAAAAATGATTTCATGATTCTTGATTTATTAGCGAATTATGATTGGTCACGCCCAATTTATTTCGCCACTGGAAATTCTTCAAAAGAATATCTGGGATTGGATAAATATTTCTCTCAAGAGGGATTGGCTTATAAATTAGTGCCGATCGTTCAAGAAGGAAGCCGTTATTCATTAGGTGGAATGAACATTGACAAAACATATGCAATGTTAATGGGAACTTCTAAAGATGCTGAATTGAATTTTGAATGGGGTGGAATGGATGCTGAGAATGCAAATGTGGACTTCTACGTAAGAAGAACTATTTGTACAAGCTATCATACTATTTTCATGGCATTAGCTGGAAATCTTTTAGATCAGCCAGAAATGTTAAACGAAAAAATTACACAAGCAGAATTTAGATTACGTGTGATTCAAGATTCATTGACAGCTAAACCAGAAGATGGAGAATTGAAATCTCAAGAAGCGGAGTTATCGAAAAGTTTAGCGAAGTATCGCCAAGAGTTAAATAAGTACGATTACAAAGGAATGGCGAAAAAAGTAATCAATCGTTGTTTCGAGGTAATGCCTCCAGAAAATGTTCCTTATGATACTTACACTCAATTCTTCGTTGAATTATTATTCCGCGCTGGTGATAAGGAAAATGCCATTAAGCATTTGAAAGGTCATGTTGAAAAGGCAAAAGAAATGTTGGCGTATATTACCAATATGGAAGCGATTTATGCCAGTAACGATATTATAGGAATTGCTGCTGAAAATTATGATATCATCAATTCAATGTTCGAGATGGTGGATGAAGAAATGTTAGCAGGCGATTTAGGTAAATATGTTTTTGCAACAGATGACGAAGTTTCTAAAATGATGAAATCTTGGATAGAGAAAATTCAAAAAGAAGATCGTGAAAAAATTGCACTTATTCAGTTAACCTTGCCTCGTTATTTTACGAAAGATGCAGAATATGCTTTGGATGCAATTTTAGAAAAAGATATCAAAGAAGGTTCTAAACAGATTAAAGAAGCGGGTCAATATTTCCAATTAATTTCGAATGTTGCGGTATTTGTTTTTAACTCATCATCTGATCAAGGTACCATGCAAGATATGCAAAGATTGATGCAAATGACACAAGGAAAAGTAAGTGATTGGTTAAGAAAAATAATGGCTGCTGATCCTTCGAAACAACAAGAAATTGTAGATGCATTCCCTGATTTATTTAACCGTGGTGGTCGTGCTCCAGCAAGTGGTGGTGGCTCATTGGGAGGTAGTCTCTGATCATTGTAAAAACACCGGCTTTCATTCGGGCTTTTTACAAAGACCTGTTATGGAATTCTGGTAGTAAAGAAAAAATAGTTCATCTCACATTTGATGATGGTCCGATACCCGAGGTAACTCCTCGGGTTTTGGATTTATTGAAATCCTATAATGCAAAGGCTACTTTTTTTTGTATCGGCAGAAACATCGATTATCATCCCGAAATTTTTGAAAGAATAAAAAAAGAAGGACATTCCATCGGAAATCATTCTTATAATCATCTCAACGGATGGAAAACCGACAATAAAAAATATTTTGAAAACATCGATTTGTGCCAGTCACTCACTCAAACAAATTTATTTCGTCCGCCTTATGGAAGAATAAAAAGATCACAAATAAATTTTCTCAAACAGAAATATAAAATCATTATGTGGGATGTGTTGAGTTGGGATTTTAATCAAGGATTATCAGCACAGCAATGCACGAAATATGTTTTAAAAAATATTAAGCCAGGTTCTATTGTGGTTTTTCATGACTCACTAAAAGCACAGGAAAGAATGTTTCCGGCATTGGAATCAACATTGAAAAAGTTTTCGGAAGAAGGTTGGAAATTTGAGGGATTAGTTTGATTTATTTGTTCAGTATTTGAAATAAGTGAGATTTTGTTTTGTTTAAGTTTATTTTTTAAATGTTTAACAAAGTATATTTCTTTTTCTCCACCAAATCAAGTGTTTAATCTTTTTTTGATAAATACAAACCTCCACAAATCTTTACAAACATTAACATTTTCCTCTTAAAAATTAACCAAGCTTAAGAGCAAAACTCATCAAACTGGTTTATCTTTGTTATAGATATAAAAACATGCAAGAATTTAAAGCCGGTCCACTTCTTTCTAAAATTAATCTCCCTGAAGATTTACGTAAACTTTCTGAAGATGAACTTCCGCAAGTAAGCCAAGAACTTCGCGATTATATCATCGATGTGGTTTCGCATATCGGTAATTCGCATTTTGGTGCAAGTTTAGGTGTGGTGGAATTATCGGTTGCTTTGCATTATGCATTTAATACTCCAAAAGATCAATTAATTTGGGATGTAGGTCATCAAGCCTACGGACATAAAATTCTTACCGGCAGAAGAGCTATTTTTCCAACGAATAGAACTTACAAAGGCTTAAGTGGTTTTCCAAAAAGAAGCGAAAGTGAATACGATACTTTTGGTGTAGGACATTCTTCTACTTCTATCTCTGGAGCAGTGGGAATGGCCGTTGCTAATAAATATTTAGGTCATAACGATATTCATCATGTAGCGGTAATTGGTGATGGAGCCATGACTGCAGGTTTAGCTTTTGAAGGTTTGAACCACGGTGGAATGTCGAATTCAAATTTACTCGTTGTGCTCAATGATAATTGCATGAGCATCGATCCAAATGTGGGTGCTTTAAAAGAATATTTAACAGACATTACTACTTCTCATACCTACAATAAAATTAAAGATGAGGTTTGGAATCTCTTGGGAAAAATCTCCAAATTTGGTCCGAATGCGCAAGCGGTAGCACAAAAAATTTCTGATAGTTTAAAATCTACTTTGATCAAGCAAAGTAATATGTTTGAGTCTCTCAATTGGAGATATTTTGGTCCAGTGGACGGGCATGATGTAACGAACCTCGCTCGCATCATGAAAGATTTAAAAGATATTCCTGGTCCAAAAATTTTGCATTGCGTTACCATGAAAGGTAAAGGATATAAATTTTCGGAAGAAGGAAATCAAACGGTTTGGCATGCGCCAGGTGTTTTCAATAAAGAAACGGGTGAAATCATAAAAATTACTCCGCAATCTCCACAGCCACCAAAATACCAAGAAGTATTTGGACATACGATGGTGGAATTGGCCGAAAAAAATAAAAAAATTGTAGGTGTTACTCCTGCTATGCCGAGTGGATGTTCACTTAATATTATGATGAAAGCAATGCCAGATCGAGCATTCGATGTGGCCATTGCAGAACAGCATGCTGTGACTTTCTCTGCTGGAATGGCTACACAAGGTTTAATTCCGTATTGCAATATTTATTCTTCTTTCATGCAGCGCGCCTATGATCAAGTAATACATGACGTGGCATTGCAAAATTTACATGTGATTTTTTGTTTAGATAGAGGAGGATTAGTGGGTGCAGACGGAGCAACACATCATGGCGCTTATGATTTGGCTTATATGCGTTGCATTCCGAAAATGACGGTGGCCTCTCCAATGAATGAAGAAGAATTGCGTAACTTAATGTATTCGGCACAACTCGAAGAAAATGCAGGCCCTATTTCGATTCGATATCCAAGAGGTGAAGGCGTGATGACAAATTGGAAAACACCATTCAAGGCGATAAAAATGGGTACGGGTAGAAAAGTGAAGAACGGAAAAGATGTAGCGGTACTTTCTATCGGTCCATTGGGAAATACAGCATTATCAGCAGCCCAAAAATTAGAAAAAGAAGGAATTTCTTTAGCGGTTTATGATATGCGTTTTGTAAAACCATTGGATGAAATTTTATTACATGAAGTATTTACCAAATTCAAAAATGTAATTACGGTTGAAGATGGTTGTTTACAAGGAGGAATGGGTTCTGCAATTCTTGAATTCATGGGTGATCATGGTTATTCGGCTAAAGTGGTTCGATTAGGAATACCCGATAAATTTGTAGATCATGGAACTCAAAAAGAATTATATGCCGAATGTTTCTATGATGAGAATGCTATTATCGAAACAGCAAGAAAATTAAGCGACTCTGTTAGAAGTATTAGCGCAGCTGTATAATATTTTCCAAACTTTTTTATTTTTATCTCGTAAAAACTCACGGTGGTGAGAAAATCTATATTCTATTTTTTGTTTTTGTTGAGTGTGCATGCTGGCTTCTCACAAAATTTGCTTTGGCATTCCATTCCTGAACGTCAAATTATTTTGAATGAATTAAATCCCTCTATTATTTCTTCTCATGATGTTAAAATCAAAGTGAAAAATTTTGAATTAAGTCAAGAACAAGTTTCTTTAGCTTCGTATAAAATATTTTTAAAAGAAATTCGAAGAGATTCTGGAGAAGCCGTTTATCAATCTTTACTTCCCGACACGAATATTGGCCCAAAGGATGTGCGTGATGAATATTTTAATTCTGGAAAATTTGATGCCTATCCTATCGTAGGAATTAGTTGGGATAATGCATTAAGATATTGTAAATGGTTAACGGTAAAAAACAATCCCGATTCCATACAGGTGGTTTATCGATTACCTAATTTATATGAATATTATTCAGCATACACTTATTTGCAGAGTTCAGCCACGCACAATAGTTTAAATAATTTGTATGCCGATTGGTTAATGGATTCGATGGATGAATCCGCTATAGATTACCAAAAGGAAATTCCGTTTTCATATATTTATTTTCATTTGTCTTCTGATTCTCCAGTGATGAAAAGAAAAAACGTGATTGGTAAATCATTTCAATATTCATTGAACTATCTCGATGATTATTTGCGATTAAGTTATTATGCAGATCACGGTTATCGGCATATTGGATTTCGAATAGTTAAAGACACGACTCCCGAAACTTTTTCTATTAAGAATGAAAATGGTGAATTTGAAAATCCGATTTTGAAATATTGGAAATTAAATCCTAAAAAATAAATGCGAATTTTAGTGGTCATATTATCTCTATTTTTATTTTCAGGTTGTAAATCCCAGAAAGTAAAAAACAATTATGCTGATTTGAGAATT
>JBIPLT010000172.1:0-6649 GCA_044368255.1 Flavobacteriales bacterium | reverse complement strand
TACTTCTTTGTTTTTTGAAATTAATGCACCTATTCTTGCTCCGCACATACTGTAACGTTTCGAAACAGAATCAATCAATACAACATTTTCTTCTATTCCTTCTAAATTCATTGCTGAAAAAGGTTTCGCTCCATCATAACAGAACTCACGGTAAACCTCATCTGAAAATAAAAACAAATCGTGTTTTTTGATGATATCTCGTAGTTGAAACAATTCTTCTTTCGAATATAAATACCCAGTTGGGTTTCCTGGATTGCAGATTAGAATTCCTTTTGTTTTTGGAGTAATTAATTTTTCAAATTCTTCCATAGCAGGAAGTGCATATCCATTTTCGATTTTTGCAGTAATTGGTTTAATAATTACCCCCGCCATCAAAGCAAAACTATTATAGTTAGCATAGAACGGTTCTGGTACAATAATTTCATCACCCGCATCAAAACAACTCATAAAACCAATCACCAATGCTTCGGATCCACCCGTTGTAACAATGATATCATTATGGGTAATATGGATATCATATTTTTTATAATAATTTGCTAAGCCTATTCGATAAGATTCTATCCCTGCACTATGTGAATATTCTACCACTTTCAAATCAAGTGCTTTCATTTTTTCGCGAACTACCAATGGAGTTTCGATATCCGGTTGTCCGATATTCAAATGATAAACGGTTCTTCCTTTTTTCTTTGCTGCTTCAGAATAAGGAACGAGTTTTCGTATAGGAGATGAAGGCATCAATTGGCCTTTAGAAGAGATTTTAGGCATCTTGTTTAATTTATTTTTCAAAGGTAATCAATTAGCGAATTGGCGGATTAGCGAATTAGCTAATTATTTTGTGTAACTCAATTAATTGAGAATAAATGATTAGAGAATGGTAAAAATTACTTTTTAGATTCTAAAAAGAAGCCAGGGATCGGAAATTTGAAAGGAAAGATTAATCTTACTTTTAGTTTTTTACATTTTTGAAAGCGGTTATTCTTGAAATTATTTTCATCAATTGTCTCTTCAATGGATAAATTACCATCTACAGGTAAATTATTATCGAAATCAATAATTCTATCATCTTTTTTTGTTTCATCATTATAAAAATCTTCCTTAACTAAATTATAAAATTCCCATTTTGGAGAGGTTAATAATACTCGTCTAATTTCTTTAACGATTTTGGAACTATCGGGAATATTTAGTTTGTTCGCTTTAATTTCAGTACTGATAATTTTCCCTGTGGTATCCACTGTGAATTCAATGAAAACAGTTCCTTTTAAATCGGGATATCTAGTTAAAATTTTCGAATCTAAATTTGAATATACAAATTTGCCAAAAGCTGTATCCCCGCCTGGAAATTTTACCGTTTCACAAACTTCTTGATTTTGTTCATTCTCCTCTGAATTTACTAAAGCAAAAGCATAAAGCGAAGCAATCAAAAGAAATAATAGTATTCTCATATTTATATTTTGAGCATGAATTTCATTGGCTCATTCGCTAATCAATCATTCTGCACAGTCACCTTAAACTTCAACTTCATCAATCCATTTTTCGCATTAGAAGTAACTTGGATGGTTCGGTCTTGGAAACCTATTTTATCTTTTGTATCGAAAGTAACATTGATTTTTATTTTTTCACCAGGCATAACTGGTTTTTCGGGAAGAATCGCTTTTGTGCATGAACAAGCGACTTTATAATCTTTAAAAATGAGAGGTTCGTTACCAGTGTTGGTGATTTCATAATCAAAACTCAACACGATTTCCTCTTTTGCTTTACCGTGATTGATGGTTTTCTTTAAAATAGAAAACTCCGCCTGGCTGATAGCTAAGACGGAGTTTATCATGAATAGTATAACCAGTACTAACCTCAAGGTTATTTATTTTCAACTGGTCCGCCGCCTGTGTTTACAGGAGCACCAGTGCCTTCAACAGCATCAACAGTTCCTTTAATTCTTAAAGTTTTTGTTGGTTCACTAGTTGCGTTAGATGTAACGGTTACTGTTTTGTTAATTGGACCAACACGCTTAGTATCATATTTTACTTTGATAGAAGCAGTTTCTCCTGGTTTGATGGGAGTTTTAGGCCATTCAGGAACAGTACATCCGCAAGATCCTTTTGCATCTGAGATAATTAAAGGCTCAGTTCCAGTGTTGGTAAATTTGAATTCACACTCTCCGTTTCCGCCTTGTTTAACGTTTCCATAATCGTGAACGTCTTTGTCGAAAGATACTTCTGCTCCTGCAACTTGTGCATTAACGTTAGAGGTAAAAGCTACTGTTCCTAAGAACAACAATCCAAGTGACATTACTAATGTTTTTCTCATAATCTTATTTTTTTGTTTTAATTGAATTCGAGAACGCTTTCGCGGCTCATTTTTTTATTTTTTATTTCGGTTTTACAATTTGATGACGATACAAAGTTAAAAGGATGCCTGAGTTGTTAACGCACTTTAACAAAACATTAACAAAGAACTTAGGCAATCGGATAGAATATAGCAAAGTAGATGCCAAAATGGTTTAACCCTTCGGTAAACTCAGGGCAAGAGTTTAAGGTTCAAAGTTTAAATAAATCATTGAAATCCGAAAATCTGTACATACTTGTATTTCGTCTTCATTAAACATTCAACATTATACTTTCATTTGCCCTCTATAGGTCCACCATTATCCTTAACAGGACTACCTCCATCTGCTAAAGCTTCAACAGTTCCTTTAATTCTAACAGTTAGAGTGGGGTTTTCCTTTGAATTGCTCGTAATCGTGACCGTTTTATTTATAGGACCAACACGACTTGAATTATATTTTACTTTGATTTTAGCCGTTTCACCTGGTTTGATATCTGTTTTTGGCCATTCAGGAATGGTGCATTGGCAAGAACCTATAACATCTGACAATACTAATGGCTCATCACCTGAATTGGTAATCGTAAAGAAACATTCGGTTAGGTCATTTTGTTTGACAGTTCCAAAATCATGTACTTCTTTATCTACAGAAATTTCGGCTCCTTTGATTCCGATAGCTATCGGAAGAGCATTTACCGCAATTCCCATTAGGAATGCTGAAAATAATAAGGTCATTTTTCGCATAATTTTTTTTTAGTTATTAATGAAACAAAGAAATGTTTTAAAATAAGGCAGTGAATTCAGATTAACTTTTTTGTAACAGGGATTAACAGGATGTTAACTTTTTGGGAAGGCAATAGGCAAATAGCCACTTAGCCAAATAGGGAAGAAGGCAATCAGCCAAATAGCCAAATAGTGAAGAAGGCAATAGTCAAGAAGTCAAAAAGGGAAATAGCCAAGTCGCCAATATGAGAAACAAGAATGTCGCCCTTTAGAATAAAGTAGCTAAAATCTATTTAACTATTTGGTTATTCCCACATCTTAATTACAATTTAGTTAAATTCTAATCTTAAATTCTATTTGGCTAGGTGGCTAAATTCTAAATCTTAAATACTATGTGGCAATTCTCTTTCACTTCTTTATTTAGCTTTTTTCTTACCTTTGCCCCCATATAATTTCACAAATGGAACTTGCCAAAAAATACGAGCCTGAAAAAGTAGAAGATAAAAGATATGCTGAATGGATGAAGCATGGTTTTTTTAAATCCACACCTGATGATCGTGAACCGTATACTGTTTTAATTCCTCCACCCAATGTTACAGGTGTTTTGCACATGGGGCATATGCTTAATAATACTATTCAAGATGTATTGGTGCGAAGAGCGCGTATGCTTGGAAAAAATGCACTTTGGGTACCAGGCACGGATCATGCTTCTATAGCTACCGAAGCAAAAGTGGTTAACAAATTACGTGAACAAGGAATTAAAAAAGCAGACCTTACTAGAGAAGAATTTTTACAACATGCTTGGGATTGGACCGACAAACACGGTGGAATTATTCTCGATCAATTGAAAAAACTGGGTGCTTCTTGTGATTGGGATCGTACTCGGTTTACAATGGATGAACATTATTATAGCAGTGTAATTGAAGTTTTCATCGACCTCTTTGAAAAAGGAAAAATTTATCGTGGAGTAAGAATGATAAACTGGGATCCGGAAGCAAAAACTGCTTTATCGGATGAAGAAGTTTTGTATAAAGAAGTAAACTCAAAATTATTTTACGTTCGGTATAAAATTGAAGAAAGTGATGATGAATGGGTGACCATTGCTACTACACGTCCCGAAACTATTTTAGCAGATAGTGGAGTTTGTGTTCATCCAGAAGATCCAAGGTACAAACATCTCAAAGGAAAGCATGCTATTATTCCAATTATAAATAGAAGAGTGCCGATTATTTTTGATGATTATATAGATATGGAATTTGGAACAGGATGTTTGAAAGTTACTCCTGCACATGATATTAATGACTATGAATTAAGTCGAAAACATAATTTAGAAGTAATAGATATTTTAAATGATAATGGAACATTAAATAACAATGCACTTCATTATGAAAATATCGATCGTTTTAAAGCGAGAAAAGAAATTGCGAAGGAATTGGACGAATTAGGCTATTTGGTAAAAGTAGATGATCATTTAAATAAAGTGGGTTTTTCAGAGCGAACAGATGCGATTATTGAACCGAAACTTTCTTTGCAATGGTTTTGCTCGATGAAAGAATTAGCTCAACCAGCTTTGGAAAATGTAATGAATGATAACATTCATTTCTATCCGAATAAATTCAAGAATACCTATCGCCATTGGATGGAGAATATCAAAGATTGGTGTATTTCACGTCAGCTTTGGTGGGGACATCAAATTCCGGCTTATTATTTTGGACGAGGAGCAAATGATTATGTGGTTGCTTCCACCATTGAAGAAGCCTTGGAAATCGCAAAAAAGAAAACAGGAAATAATAATTTGGCTGAATCAGATTTAAAACAAGATGAAGATGTTTTGGATACATGGTTCTCCTCTTGGTTATGGCCAATTTCTGTTTTTGATGGATTTAGAAAAGATGCGGATAAAACTGATTTAGATTATTATTATCCAACTAATGATTTAGTAACTGCACCCGAAATTATGTTTTTCTGGGTGGCGAGAATGATTATTTCGGGTTATGAATATAAAAAGGAATTGCCTTTTAAAAATGTTTATTACACCGGAATAGTAAGAGATAAATTAGGAAGAAAAATGTCGAAACAATTGGGAAATTCACCAGATCCAATTGAGTTGATGCAAAAATACGGAGCAGATGGTGTACGCGTAGGTATGTTGTTGTGTTCACCAGCGGGAAATGATTTGATGTTTGATTCAGCTTACTGCGAGCAAGGAAGAAATTTCTCCAATAAAGTTTGGAATGCATTTAGATTAGTGATGGGATGGAATGTGGTAGAATTGGAACAACCATCTTCTAATAAATTGGCAGGAGAATGGTTCAGAGCGAAAATGGCAGCAACTATTGTTGAAATCAATGATCATTTTGAAAAATTCAGAATTTCAGATGCGTTGATGTCGATGTACAAATTGATTTGGGATGATTTTTGTTCTTGGTATTTAGAAATGATTAAACCAGGATACGAAGCGCCAATTGACAATAAAACGTTTGATGAAGTAGTTTTAATTTTCGAAGATCTTTTGAAATTAATGCATCCGTTCATGCCATTTATATCCGAAGAAATTTGGCAAACTATAAGTGAAAGAAAAGAAAAAGATTTTTTAATAGTTGCAAAATGGCCAACAATTAAAAATGAAAATTCTGAACTGCTTTCAAACTTTGAGAATGCTAGAGATATTATTGTAGGAGTTCGTGGAATTCGAAATGAGAAAAATATTGCATTGAAAGTAAAATTGAAATTAGCTGTGAAAACTACTGCGGTTTCAACAACGCTCAACCGCCAAGAGGATAAATCTTTTGATGATATTATTATTAAATTTTGTAATCTAAGTGAAATGGAATATGTGAAAGAAAGCATGAATAATGCTTATTCTTTTGTGGTTAAATCAGCCGAATATTTTATTCCATTTAATGAACAAATCGATTTGAAAGCTGAGAAAATTTCTTTACAGGAAGAACTAAAGTACACTAAAGGATTTCTTGATTCTGTCGAGAAAAAGCTAGCTAATGAAAGATTTGTAGCGGGTGCACCTGAAAAAGTTTTATCAATAGAAAGACAAAAGCAAACCGATGCACAGGCTAAAATCAAGTTGTTAGAAGAGAAACTTGCAAGTTTGAATTAAATACAAAAGTTAATATTTGATTAAGATTAAATTAATGTTTAGCAACTAATTTCATGAGTGTTAAAGTCAAAAAAGTGAGGAAGAAAGCAGTCAAAAAAACAGTGAAAAAGGTGATAAAGAAAGTTGAAAAGTTTGAAATCATCAACCGTGATTTGAGCTGGCTTTCATTTAACGAAAGGGTTTTGCAGGAAGCATCTGATAGCCGTGTACCTTTAATTGAAAGATTACGTTTTTTAGGAATTTTTTCAAGTAATTTGGATGAATTTTATCGTGTCCGTGTGGCTTCTTTGAAGCGGATGGAATTATTAGGCAAAAAATCCGAAAAAAATTTAGGTTTTGACCCCTTAAAAATACTTGCTAAAATTCAGGACAAAGGAATAGTGCAACAAAGAGAGTTTGAAAAAACGCACAACAAAATTATCCGTGAGTTAGAGAATAACCATGTAAAATTTCTTACAGAAAAGGATTTAACTGAAACTCAAGGAAAATTTG
>JBIPLT010000141.1:0-8025 GCA_044368255.1 Flavobacteriales bacterium | reverse complement strand
CGAAAAAGCATTAGCTCAATTAGAAGAAACCCTTGGTGACTACTAATTAAAAAAACATGAAACTGTTCAAACTATTTATTCTATTCTTATTAATTTTCATTGCAGAAAATTCGTTTGCTCAGAAAAAGAAAACTCGTATCCTTTTTATTTTCGATGCGAGTAATAGTATGAATACCGAATGGGAAGGAAGTACAAGAATTCATACTGCCAAAAAAGTCATGCTAACCACCATGGATAGTTTGGCCAAAATTGAAAACCTAGAAATTGGATTAAGAATTTATGGCCATCAAAGTGCGCTTCGTCCACCCAAACCACAAGATTGTAATGATACAAAATTAGAAGTTCCCATTGGAGCAGGAACCACCGAGCAAATTAAATCTAAAATTAAAGGAATAATAGCCAAAGGCACCACCCCAATTGCCATATCATTGGAGAAGGCTGCAGAAGATTTTACCGCTTGTTCGGATTGTAACAATGTTATTATTTTAGTTACCGACGGAATCGAAGCTTGTGATGGTGATCCATGTGCTGTAGCAAAAGCATTAAAAGCAAAAGACATTAAAGTAACCCCATTTGTTATTGGTGTAGGATTGGATTTATCCTATATCGAAACGTTAAGTTGTATTGGAAATGCTTACAATGCTCATGACGAAAAATCATTCTTAACTATTTTAGGGGTAATTGTTAATGAAGCAATCAATACCACCACTACACAAATTGACTTAAATAATCTTGCTGGAAAACCGACTCAATCGAATGTTCCTATCACATTATACGATCAAAAATCAGGAGAAGCGAAATATCATTTTGAACATACGTTAAATAAATCAGGAGTTCCCGACACATTGCATATTGATGCTATTTTCACCTATAAAATGGTGGTTCATTCGGTGCCAGAAATTGTAAAAGAAAACATCAAAATAGAAGTGGGAAAACATAACACTATAAAAGTGGATGCTCCAATGGGTTATTTAGATTTGAAAGTAAAAAATGATCATACTAATGTTACTGGAATAAAATGTATTGTTAGAAAAGACGGGGAAACAAAAACACTTTACCAACAACCATTTAATTTATCCCAAAAATACATTGACGGAACGTATGATTTAGAAATTTTGACACTTCCAAGAATTTACATGGATGATATTACCATCAAACAAGATCAAACTTTTCCTATAGAAATTGCTCATCCGGGAACATTAGAAATGAGGATTGGAAAATATGCTGTGGGTAGTATCTTTTTAATTAATGAAAAAGGAGAATACGAATGGCTTTATTCTCTAGACGAAATAAAACTTACTCAAATTGTGGCTCTACAACCAGGAAATTATTCTGTGCTTTATCGCTATAAAATGTATAAACAAACAGGATATTCTCAAGAAATAAAATTTACAATCACCACCAAAAAATCAACTATTATAAAACTTTAAAATGGAAAACATCAAAGTATTGAACGAAAAAGATACCCGAAGCGGATTCGGAGAAGGTTTATTGGAATTAGGAGATACTAACCCAAATGTTGTTGCTCTTTGTGCTGATTTAACGGGTTCATTAAAAATGGATGCATTCGAAAAAAAATATCCTCAACGATTTTTTCAAACGGGAATTGCCGAAGCCAATATGATTGGTCTTGCTGCTGGAATGACTATCGGTGGAAAAATTCCATTCACAGGAACCTTCGCCAATTTTTCTACTGGAAGAGTTTATGATCAAATTCGTCAGAGCGTAGCTTATTCTGAAAAAAATGTAAAAATCTGTGCTTCTCATGCAGGCTTAACATTGGGTGAAGATGGAGCAACGCACCAAATATTAGAAGATATTGGGTTGATGAAAATGTTACCCAATATGACGGTAATTAATCCATGTGATTTTAACCAAACAAAAGCGGCCACCATTGCAATTGCTAATTTTGTAGGACCAGTTTACTTAAGATTTGGTCGTCCGAAAGTGCCTAATTTCACTCCCGAAAATCAAAAATTTGAAATTGGAAAAGCATTAATGTTGCACGAAGGTATTGATGTAACTATCATCGCCACAGGTCATATGGTTTGGAAAGCCATTGAAGCTGCAAAAATATTGTTAGAAAAAGGAATCAACCCAGAAATTATAAATATCCACACGATTAAACCTTTGGATGCTGAAGCAGTCTTAACTTCAGTTCGCAAAACAAAATGTGTAGTTACAGCCGAAGAACATCAAATGGCAGGTGGATTAGGAGAAAGTATTGCTGGAGTATTAGGTCAGCACTTCCCCGCCCCATTAGAGATGGTGGCCGTTAAGGATTCATTTGGTGAAAGCGGAACGCCTGAAGAATTAATGAAAAAATACGGACTCGATTCAGTGGATATTATAAAAGCGGTTTTAAAAGTAATTGCAAGAAAATAAACCATTGCTCGAGGTTATTATTTCAAAATAAATAGAAATAAAATACCTATGAGTGAATACTCAGATAAAGAATTAATAGATTTATTTCGTAACGGAAGTAACGCTAATTATGCTTTTAATCTGATTGTTCAAAAACATCAACGCAAACTTTATCATGTTATCCGCAGATTAGTAATAGATCATGATGATACTAACGACTTATTACAAAATACATTTATAAAAGCGTGGACGAATCTGGGTACATTTCGAGAAGAATCGAATTTATCCACTTGGTTGTATCGAATTGCGTCTAATGAAGCCTTAACTTTTATTACTTCCAAAAGAAAAAAAGTAACACAATCATTAGAAAATTTACATCCATTTACTTCTCATCAAGATTCAACAACCGGTTCTGAAATTCAAGAAAAATTGCTAAAAGCCATTCATACTTTACCTGAGAAGCAAAGAATTGTATTTAATATGAAATATTATGACGAATTGAAATATGAAGAAATGTCGGAAATTTTAGATACATCTGTAGGAGCTTTAAAAGCCAGTTATCATCATGCGGTAAAAAAAATTGAAGAATTTATAACTAAAGATTAAACCTTTTGAATTAAAAACCATCTAAGTTTAAAATGAGCGAAAATAATTTACATCACGATGACGATCTCCACCCAAAAGCACCTTTCTTATTGGGTTTAAAAAAGGAAGAACCTTTTGAGGCTCCCAATGGATATTTTGAAAAATTTCAAGCGGAACTTTCAAACAAAATTCATTCTAAAAAACCATCCATTTGGAGCATTTTGTTGAAACCTGTCATTTGGGCTCCTGCTTTAGTTATTTTAATGGTGTTAAGTATTTTTCTTTTTAAAGGGGATGATGCTATTGATAAAAAAAACACTGCAACGAACATTGAAAATCTAAAATTGAATGAAATTTCATTTGAAGTTTTAGATGCCTACGTTAATGATCATGTATTAGCACAAGTTAATACCGATGAAATAATGGAATGGGTAGGAATAAATAATATTCCTTCATTGGGAAATTCTAATCTTACGAAAAATAAAAAAGAAATAACACCAACAATAGAACATATTGAAGAAGAAGAAATGGAAGAATATATAATGGAGAATATGGATGAGATGGAAGTTTATTAATAAAGTCTTGGTGCATCAAGATTTTTAAGTCCTATTATTTAAAGACGCGATGCATCGCGTCTAAAGTTTAAAACAAAAATTATGAAAACGAAAGTATGGATGTTAATGTTGGCCTTGCTTACAACTGGAGTTGTATCTGCCCAAGAAAAAAAGATGGCTAAAGAATCAAAAAAAGAAGAACTAGAAGCACAAAAAGTAGCCTTTATCACTACTAAATTAGACCTTACCACCGAAGAATCAAAAGCTTTTTGGCCGGTTTATGACGAAAAAGAAAAAGAAGTAAAAGAAGTACGTAAAAAAATCCGTGAGGCCATGAAAGAAGGCAAAGACATGGATGACCAATCGGATGAAGAAGTAAAAAAGATGATGGAAGAAATCATTAAATTTAAAAAACAAGAATTAGATATTGAAGAAAAGTATAATAAGAAATTTCAAGAAGTTATTCCTGTTAAAAAAGTGGCTAAACTTTATATGGCAGAGCGCAAATTCAATGAAGAAGTTCTGCGTGCTTGGAAAGATAAACAAGGTGATGGAAAAGGAAAACACGGAGATAAATAAGCCTTCGTCCAAATCCAATGACTTAATCTCATTATTTAAAATTTTTACAAATTTCATTATTCTCGTTATCTTCGCCTCGATTTTGGTTCCCGCATGAGCGGGATTAAAAGGGAATCAAGTGTAAATCTTGAGCTGTTCCCGCAACTGTAAGACTGTAAAAATTGTTGTAAAAATGCCACTGTTCATTTGAATGGGAAGGCACAACAAAATGTCGAGCCAGGAGACCTGCCCTAATCATTTCAATAAGCTTTCGGGTAAAGAGCTGAGTTGGATTAGGTGTTTTTATCCTTTTCCCTCCTCCACTTTTTACTTCATGTTAAACATTTAAAAAATTTAAACATTGAAGAAAAAAAACTGGATGGTATTTTGTTTAACTGCAATCACCATCTCCGTGTCGGCACAAGATTCCGACTCTACAAAAAAATTAAATGAAGTTATTGTTTCGGCAACCAGAACTGAAAAAAATGTAATGGATGTTGGTCGATCCGTTACCATTATTAAGCCCAATGATTATCAAAACGGAAATTTTCAAAATCTAGGTGAATTATTAAATACTGTGGATGGTATTTATGTAAACGGTTCACAAATGAATGCAGGAATGAACCAAACTGTTTTCACTCGAGGAACTAATAGCAACCATACCGTAGTGATGATTGACGGAGTGCGCATCACCGATCCTTCGGGTGTAAATAATGCCATTGATTTATCTGAAATTTCATTGAGCAATATTGAACAAATCGAAATCGTAAAAGGGTCCCATAGCACATTGTATGGTTCTTCTGCTATTGGTGGAGTAATAAATATTATTACCCGTAAACCAGAAGATGGATTGCAGGCTAATGCAGTCATTAGTACTGGAACTTTTGGAAATTCAACCTTTCAACATACCGAAAATGCCTATTTAAATTACTCCAAAAAAGGTTGGTTTTTAGGTGGGGAAATATTCTATCAAAAAACCAATGGGTTTGATGCTACCATAGATACCATTACCAACACAGCTATTACAAAATTATTTGACACAGATGATTTTAGTAAAATGGATTATTCTTTAAAAGGCGGGTACAAAGACGAAAAAACTTATGGTTATTTTTCTTTTAAAAATACTAAACAATTAACGGATGCTGATAAACTTTTTCAAGGCACGTCAAAATACTATAATGCCTATGGAAATCATCCTGAAATTTATTATGATGGAAATTATAAATTAGATTTTAATCGAAATCTCTTCACCTACGGATTGCAACATCAATTCAATAAAAATTTATCCTTGAAGTATTATGGTGGATATTCCTCTATCTCACGAATAGGATTAGATGATTCAACCGAAATAATTTCGGGAGAATATGACAAAGTTAGATTCATTGGTAATTACGAAGGCACTGTTCTCTCCAATGAGATTCAAGCAACTTATAAAAAGAAAGGTGTTGAAATAACCTTGGGCGGATCACATTACACTGAAACCATGAATGCCAATACTAATTATGTATATTATAGTTCTTGGACTATGATGTATGATTCTATTTCAAGTTCTTTGGACACCATTTTACCTCAAAGTAATACAGCTAGCGGTTTCATTCAAACAGAATTGAATGGAAGTTTATTAAATGATAAATTATCCTATTTGAATTTATCGCTTGGAATGCGTTTCAATAATCACAATTTATTTGGAGAACAATATTCCTATCAAATCAATCCCTTTATCAAACCTGATGAAAATTCGATCATCTATTTTTCGTATTCCACAGGATTTAATGCGCCCTCCTTGTATCAATTATTTTCGCCTGAATCCAATTATCAAAGTGGAATTACTAGAGGAAGCAAATCCCTTTCAGCCGAAACATCTGTTTCCTTAGAATTAGGAATAAAGAAAAAATTAGGAAAAGATTTTTCATTCGGTTTTTCTATCTATAGCAATACTATTGATAACACGATTGAATATGTTTATTTATGGAATAAAAATATTGGCATTGATTCCTTAGGGAATGATTGGATGAGAGATGATTTTTATGGTGATACTTATATTAATCTCGGAACGATGAAAAGTAGAGGTGTAGAAATTTCTATGGAAGCTAAAATCAATGCTAAATTTTCGGTGGCAGGAAATCTTTCATTAGTGAGTGGAACCATTGAATATTCACCCGAAATGACAGATAATTCTCAAACAGAAAATTACCATATCCAACTTTACAGTAACGGAGAATTCATTAATCAATCGAAGAGCAGTAGTATTTTAACAAGAAGACCTTCAACCGCTAATATGAGCTTGAAATATTCACCCTTCAAAAACCTATTTGTTCAATTGAACATTCAACATACAGATAATCGCTACGATTTATTCTATGATGGCTCAAATGGTCCTTATGGCGCATTAAGCACACGTCCGCTTCAATCCTACACGTTGTTTCATTTAAATTTAATTTATCAACACAATGATCATTTTAATTTCAATGCAAGAATTGAAAATTTAACCGATGTGAAATACCAACAACTATCTGGATTTAATACTCGAGGCAGAAGTTTCTTTTTCGGAATAAATTTTAAAATTTAAAAATGTAAGAGGAGAGTTTATCGCTCCTCTTCTATACTTTCTTTCACATCAAATAAAAACGGGAATTTTGCTTCCTTTCCAATTAATAAATAATTAGCGGTAAGTCATTTTTTTGGTAAGTATAAATTGTACTATTTTTATTAAAAGTTACTTTAATAATTCCATCCTACCTAAAATCAATAAGGAACTCATCAATTTGAAAGCATTTTAAAATTTCAGAAGTATTTGTCAACTAAAAATAATTTTTACTTCTAAAATGGCAAATGGCCAATAAAACCAAATTTAGTATGACCACTTTATATAAAGTCCTCCCCAAGTAAAACCAGCACCAAAAGTGGTTAAAATTAAATTATCTCCCTTTTTTAGTTGCGATTCCCAATCGGCTAAACAAAGGGGCAAGGTGGCAGAAGTTGTATTGCCATATTTATGGATATTTAGCATCACTTTATCCATTCCAACTCCCATTCGTTCGGCTGTGGCTTCGATGATTCTTTTATTGGCCTGATGAGGAACTAAGAAGGCTATATCTTCAGATTTCAAATTATTATTTTTCATCATTTCTTCTGCAACATCAGCCATTTTTACAACAGCCAATTTAAAAACAGACTGACCTTCCATTTTTACAAAATGTTGTTTATTTACTATTGATTCATAAGATGCCGGCTGAATACTTCCGCCACCGGGTTGGTACAATGATTTTCTTCCACTCCCATCCACATACATTTTAGAATCCAAAATACCTGTTTCATCTATTGATTCTTCTAATAAAACTGCTCCTGCCCCATCTCCAAACAATATAGAGGTAGAACGATCAGTATAATCCATTACACTCGACATTTTATCAGACCCAATTACTAATACATTTTTATGTTTACCACATTCAATAAATTTTGAAGCGGTTTCTAATGCATATAAAAAACTAGAACAGGCTGCCTGCACATCAAAACTCCAAGAGTTGGTTGCACCAATCATATCGGCAATAATATTAGCTGTAGATGGATATTGATAATCGGGAGTAACGGTGGCCACAATAATTAATTCAATATCTAAAGGATTCATTTTTTTCTTAGCAAGAATTTGCTTAGCGGCTTCGGCTCCCATAAATGCAGAAGCTTTGTCTTTGTCTTTCATTATTCTTCTCTCACTAATTCCCGAACGTGTAACAATCCACTCATCGGTGGTATCCATCATTGTTTCTATTTCTTTATTGGTTAAAATATATTCGGGTAAATAACTTCCAACCGCTGTTATCGTTGCTCGTTTGTTCATCTATATTGTTTTGATTCATTTCAAATCTAATCATTTTTTTGAATTTTAAGGAACACTATTATAAAAATACATATGATGACTAAACTTAAATAAATAATCCTATCTTGTTTATTTTCATTTACATAA
>JBIPLT010000140.1:0-8044 GCA_044368255.1 Flavobacteriales bacterium | reverse complement strand
CAATTGGGTTTCCCACTGCCAATTTGAAAATAGAAGATTCTACCAAATTAATTCCTGGTAATGGTGTTTATGCAGTGAAAGTTCATCATCAAGGAAATTCATATAAGGGAATGATGAATGTGGGAGTGAAACCCACCATAGGAGAAAATAAAGGAATTTCAATGGAAGTAAATGTTTTTGATTTTGAAGGTGAATTATATGATGAGCATTTGAAAATAGAATTGATGGATTGGATTCGTGATGAAAAAAGATTTGCCTCTATAGATGAATTAAAGCAACAATTAGGAGAAGATCGAGTTAAGGTTGAAGAATTATTAAATGTGTAAATTTGAAAATGTGTAAATGGTAGGAAGTGAGAAAATAATGACTAAAATGTTTACCATTAAATTGGTATTGGTATTCCATTTTTCATTTTTCATTTTTCATTTTTCATTTTCTCAAATAACCGTTCCCGATTCCACTTTCATTTATACTAATCTAGAGGAAGCATTAAAAGAACCAGAGAAAGTTTATAATCTGGATTTGAGTAAAAAGAAAATTCAAGATTTTCCGATGGAAGTTTTAAAGTTTACGAATTTGAGAAGTTTGAAATTGTATAAAAATAGAATTGATTCCATTCCCGATGAAATTAGTCAGTTGAAAAATTTAAGAGAATTGAATGTGGGATTAAATGATTTAACGAAATTCAATGTAAACATTTGTCAACTCACGAATCTCGAAAAATTGGTATTGAATCAGAATGAAATTGAAGAAATTCCGGTAGAAATTAAAAATCTCACCAATTTGGTTCATCTCGATATGTGGGATAATAATTTATTTGTCATCCCTGATGAAATTGGAGAATTGAAAGAAACCTTGAAAGTTTTTGATTTACAAAATATCCAATTCAATACCGAAGAACAAAAAAGAATCAATAGACTTTTGCCTAAAACAAAAGTGACGATGCCGCCAAGTTGTAATTGTAAGGATTAGGAGATAAGTTCTAGGTTTAAAGTCTAATATTTTGCGGTGTCTCCAAGTTACTCTGAGCAATCTGCCCTCAAATCTTTTCATTTGAGCTAAGGTGTGAAACAAAAAAGCCGGAATTTCACCGGCTTCATTTATTTAAATAGTATTTTCCCTCTTCAAAAACTTTGAACCTTGAACTTTAAACAGCGAAGTTTAGTTCGCCATCTCACTCATAAACTTAATTCTCATCATTCTCAATTCTTCTTCGGTATAGGCTCCGTCAAATTCATGATAAGCATCTGTGATGGAATCGGTTTCTGATTCTTTGAAATAGTCAAAAATTTCTTCTTGGTTATCCGGATCTAAAGTTTCACTGATATAATAATCAATATTAATTTTTGTTCCTGAAGAAATAATTGCTTCAATCTCTGTTAGAACTTCATCAAAGTTTTTTCCTAATGCTTTTCCGATTGCTTCTAATGATAATTTTCTATCAATATTTTGAATGATCTGCACTTTTGCTCCAGATTTATTAATCACCGATTTGATGACTAAATCTTCTGGACGTTCAATCTCATTTTCCTCCACATATTTTGCAATCAAATCCACAAATGGTTTTCCGAATTTATCGGCCTTACCTGAACCCACTCCCGAAATTTTTGTCAATTCTTCAATCGTAATTGGATATTGAATAGCCATATCTTCCAATGAAGGATCTTGGAAAACAACATACGGTGGAACGTTTTTTTGTTTAGCAATTTGTTTTCGCAAATCTTTCAACATCGTGAACAAAGCATCATCTGCACCACCGCCACCTTTTCCGGCAGTAATGATATCATCATCTTCATCTGAACCATCGCCTTCGTAATTATGTTCTTTCAATACTAAGAACGAATATGGTTTTTCTAAGAATTTATGACCAAGATCTGTAACATGTAATACTCCGTATTGTTCAATTTCTTTTCTAACTAAACCAGCAACGATTGTTTGACGAATAACAGCAGCCCAGAACTTATCTGATTTCTCAGCGCCTTTTCCAAAAATTTCTAATTGGTTGTGACGATAATTTTTTACTTCTGTATTTTCTTCTCCCATCAATAACTGAATGAGATATTTTCCTTTGTATTGTGATTTTGTTTCGAGAATTGTTTCCAGTAGCAATGAAACTTCATCCATTCCTTCCATTTGTTCACGTGGATTTTTACAATTATCACACATGCAATTGCAATCATCCGAATTAAATTCTTCTCCGAAATAGTACAATAAATATTTTCTTCTACACATCGATGTTTCTGCAAAAGAAACAATCTCATGTAACAAACCTTTACCTATTTCCATTTCAGAAACATGTTTGCCCTGCAAGAATTTTTCTAATTTCTCAATGTCTTTATACGAATAGAAAGCCAAACAAATTCCTTCACCACCATCACGACCACCGCGACCCGTTTCTTGGTAATACGATTCTAAACTTTTTGGAATATCATGATGAATTACAAAACGAACATCTGGTTTATCGATTCCCATTCCGAATGCAATCGTTGCCACAATTACATCGGCATCTTCCATCAAAAACATATCTTGATGTTTAACACGAGTGGCAGCATCTAATCCAGCATGATAAGGAAGCGCATTGATTCCATTTACTTGTAATATCTCTGCTAATTCTTCTACTTTTTTTCTACTCAAACAATAAATAATTCCAGATTTACCTTTATGTTGTTTGATGAATTTGATAATCTGTTTAACGATATCTAATTTCGGACGCACTTCATAAAATAAATTCGGACGATTAAAAGAAGCTTTAAATAATAAAGACTCCATCATTCCTAAATTCTTTTGAATATCCACTTGAACTTTTGGAGTTGCTGTGGCTGTTAAGGCTATAATTGGAACGTTTCCTATTTGTTCAATCATTGGTCGAAGCTTACGATATTCTGGACGGAAGTCATGTCCCCATTCTGAAATACAATGTGCTTCATCAATAGCAAAGAAAGATACTTTTATATTGGTAAGAAAATCAATATTTTCTTGTTTAGTTAAAGATTCAGGAGCAACGTATAATAATTTGGTGATACCGCTAGTCACATCACTTTTCACTTTGGTTATTTCAGCTTTTGTTAATGAAGAATTCATTACATGAGCCACACCTTCGTCTGCACCGAAATTGCGAATGGCATCCACTTGATTTTTCATTAATGCAATGAGTGGAGAAACCACCACTGCAGTTCCTTCAAGCATCAAAGCGGGTAATTGATAGCAGAGTGATTTACCTCCACCTGTAGGCATAATCACAAAGGTGTTATTACCTTCTAAGAGATTATTGATAATTGCTTCTTGATGTCCCTTAAAGGCATTAAACCCGAAAAATTTTTTGAGCGCTTCTTTTGGTGTTTGTGTTAACGTTTCCATGTTTACTATTGAAATCCTGTTTTAAATTATTTTACTATTTGCTAATACTAATATAATACAATTAATTCGCTTTCCTCCAAATAAATCTGTTATAAGTTCAAAAAATTGTACAATTGGTAGGATTTTACCGATAAACTAGTAATAGCGTTACTTTTTTATAAATCGACCCAGAATAATCTTTTGTTCCACTTCTATCGAAAAAATGTAAATGCCTGTAGGAAGATTAGTGATATCGGGCTCCCAATTTCCACTATTCACCCATGTTGTTTGAACAATTTGTCCAGATTGATTGATCAGATTTATTCTGTATTCAGAAAGATCATCATTTTTGAAATAAATTTTAATCTGATCGTCAGCAGGATTAGGATACAAGAAATAACCATCGTTATTTGTTTCAACAAAGAAGACGCTAATTGATTCTCCAACAAATCCTGAGCCTAAACGAAGTTGATAATAGTTGGTCCTATTTGAGACTGGAGAGTGGTCCTCCCATTGGAGAGGTGTAGAAACAACAGAACTTCCACATATACCTTCAATGGTTTCTACTACTTCAAATAAAGTATCATTTGTTGAATGCAAAATTTCAATTCCATTAAAAGTGTTTCCACTTTTTATCTCCCAACGAAGCAATAAAGTATTTTGCGGTGTTTCGCTTACTATAAAATAATTTAATAAGGAATCTTGGGAAAAAGCAACAGAGCAAAATAAAATACCTAATAATGTATGCCATTTTTTCATACTCAAATACACCAAATATTTTAAGAACAAATATTTTTCAGATTTAAACCATACCCAGCAGGTCCATCCAGATTTTTTCTTTTGGAACAGGAGCAATAATCTCCACAGGTGTATCATTAATTGGATGTGTGAACGTTAATTTACGGGCGTGTAAGGAAACACTTCCATCAGAATTTGATCTTTCTGATCCATATTTCAAATCTCCTTTAATGGGACAACCCATTGCAGCTAATTGTGCTCTTATTTGATGATGACGACCTGTTTCTGGATCAATTTCCAATAAATAATAATTATCTCCCTTGGCAATTATCTTATAGTATAGTTTTGATAATTTCGAATTTTTAATTTCTGTTTTATAGGCAGAAGATTTGTTTTTTTTCTCGTCTTTGATGAGGTAATGAATTAATTCTCCTTCTGTTTTTTCTGGTCTGTTTTTTACAATTGCCCAATAGGTTTTTTTTACATCACGTGTGCTAAATTTTTCGTTCATTCGTGAAAGACCCTTGCTTGTTTTTGCAAATAAAACTACCCCAGAAACGGGCCTGTCAATTCGATGGATAACTCCACAGAAAACATTACCTGGTTTATCGTATTTTTCTTTTAGAAATTTTTTGATGTCTTCACTCATTGGAGAATCACCCGTTTTATCTCCTTGCACAATTTCTGACGAACATTTATTGATGGCAATAAAATGATTGTCTTCAAATAGAACCCTATCTTTAATTAAAGAAATCAATATTGTTCTTTTTCATTGGGAAATTTCTTCCCTTTAACATCCGAAATATATTCCTTAACGGCACCATGAATGGTTTCATAAAGATCAGCGTATCTTCTTAAAAACCGCGGTTGAAAATTTTGATTAATTCCCAACATATCATGTATCACTAATACTTGTCCATCTACATTTCCTGCGCCAATCCCAATCACAGGAATGGTTAATTCAGCAGCCACTTTTGTAGCTAATTTGGCTGGAATTTTTTCTAAAACAATAGCAAAACATCCTGCTTCTTGAAGTAAACGGGCATCTTCAATTAATCTATCAGCTTCTTCTTTTTCTTTTGCTCTAACCACATAGGTCCCAAATTTATAGATAGACTGTGGTGTTAATCCTAAATGCCCCATTACAGGAATTCCTGCCGTTAATATTCTTTGAATAGATTCCTTGATTTCATGTCCGCCTTCCATTTTTACAGCATGTGCACCCGATTCTTTCATTATACGAATAGCTGTGTTCAATGCTTCCTTTGAATTTCCTTGATAGGTTCCAAAGGGTAAATCTACCACCACCAAGCATCTTTTTATTGCCCTAACTACTGATGATGCGTGATAAATCATTTGATCTAATGTAATGGGTAATGTGGTTTCGTGCCCAGCCATTACATTACTGGCGCTATCTCCAACCAAAATAATATCTATGCCTGCTTGATCGATGATTTTTGCCATAGAATAATCATAAGCCGTTAGCATCGAAATTTTTTCACCCCGTTGTTTCATTTCTTGAAGAACATGCGTAGTGATTCGTTTTATTTCCTTTTTAGTAGTGGCTGGCATAGTTTGAATTATTTTACAAAGCTAAGAAAGTACTTTAAATTCTTAAAATGCAGAGATTAAAGTATTATTTATAGTAAACGTTTAAAATATTGTATAAAAGGTGATAGAATGACCGCCATATTTTCTATTTTTGGGCTTACATCTAAGAAAAATTAAGTACAAGGTGCTCCATTATAAAATCAAAATGAAATTAAACATGATTAATAAAATTATTTATTTGCTCACTTTTGCGCTAACTATTTTTGGCTTTCAATCTTGCTCAACTGATTTTGATGTTATTGGGGAATACGAAGAAACTACTGTGGTATTTGGGTTAATGGATCAAAGTGAAGATCTTCACATTATTAAAGTTAATAAATCGTTTTTAGGCCCGGGAGACGCTGCTAATTATGCTATGATTCGTGATTCAAGTGAATACGCGAATGTAGATGGAGTAGTAGAAGAATGGTTAGGTGGAATTAAAACCAGAGAATGGATAATTAAAGATACGGTATTAACTGACCGCGAAGACGGTGCATTTTTTGGTCCAGAATATACGGCCTATTACTTTATCGAGCCAGCATTAAATTCAGCAGCAGAATATCGTTTGATTTTAGATATAAATGAAGGAGCAAAAGAAGTAACAGGTTCAACAGCATTGATTGGTAACATTACTTTTCAAACACAAACTACGAATGCAAACGTTATTGGTTTTTATAACGGAACCAATTTTTCAGATTTCCCAATAAAATTCGTTAATTCCCTTAATGGAAAAAGATTTGACGTAACGATGCGTTTAAATTGGATAGAGATCACCGCTACAGATACTACATTGAAGTATTTGGATTGGTTTATAGGTTCAGAAACAGTTATAGATTCTTATCTCTCTCAGCCGGGTATTTATGATATGCAGAAAGATGCAGGTGGAAATAGTTTTTATCAGTTTATGGCAAATAAATTAAATCCAGATCCAAATGTTATCAAACGAATTTTTAAAGGAATAAATATAATGGTTGCATCAGCCTCTCAGGACATGTATACTTACATGCTAGTTAATGCACCTTCTGATGGATTAATCCAAGAGCGTCCGCAGTTTACCAATATCAATAATGGAATTGGAATTTTTGCAGCTAAGTATAATCGTGTTTTGCCCCGAAAGCCAATAAGTAAAAACTCATTGCAATATTTATGTAAAGGCCCCGTAACTGGTGACCTTGGTTTTTGCTCTGATACCATTATCTACGCTGCTGAAGACTTCTATTGTCAGTAGTTTTTTAGTCAGTTTGGCAGAATAATTCAGCGATTGTTAGCATTTTTCTGTCATTTTTTCCAAAATAAACCTGTTTTTCTTGGTGGCATACTCATTGCCATTGCTCCTGTAAATATTTAAATCAAATTTTATGGGAAAGATTATCGGAATTGACCTTGGTACCACTAACTCCTGCGTTGCAGTTATGGAAGGTAGCCAACCAGTGGTTATACCAAATAGCGAAGGAAAAAACACAACACCTTCTGTTGTAGGTTTTGTTGATGGCGGTGAAAGAAAAGTAGGTGATCCTGCAAAAAGACAATCCATCACCAATCCTAGAAATACAGTTTATTCCATCAAACGTTTCATGGGAAATAATTACAATGAAGTTTCTTCCGAAATTTCCCGCGTTCCTTATGAAATTGCCAAAGGAGATAACAACACGCCAAGAGTAAAAATCACAGATAGATTATATACACCTCAAGAAATTTCTGCCATCATTCTTCAAAAAATGAAGAAAACAGCAGAAGATTATCTAGGAACGGAGGTAACAGAAGCAGTGATCACTGTTCCTGCCTATTTTAACGATGCACAACGTCAAGCTACGAAAGAAGCTGGAGAAATTGCTGGATTGAAAGTGAGAAGAATTATCAACGAACCAACAGCCGCTGCGCTTGCTTATGGTTTGGATAAGAAAAATAAGGACATGCGCATTGTGGTTTTCGACTGCGGTGGAGGAACACATGACGTATCAGTATTAGAATTAGGAGACGGAGTTTTTGAAGTGAAATCTACGGATGGTGACACCCATTTAGGTGGTGATGATTTTGATCAAAAAATTATCGATTGGTTGGCTGACGAATTTAAAAAAGATGAAGGAGTTGATTTACGTCACGACCCAATGGCATTGCAACGTTTGAAAGAAGCGGCAGAAAAAGCAAAAATTGAATTATCGAGTACCGCTTCTACTGAAATCAATTTGCCATATATCATGCCGGTAAATGGAATTCCAAAACATTTAGTAAAAACATTAACCAAAGCCAAGTTTGAGCAATTGGTAGATGACTTGATTAAACGTACGATTGAGCCTTGTAAATCTGCTTTGAAAAACGCAGGATACTCGGTGAATGATATCAATGAAATTATTTTAGTGGGTGGTTCAACAAGAAT
>JBIPLT010000139.1:0-8056 GCA_044368255.1 Flavobacteriales bacterium | reverse complement strand
AGTGAATATTATGAAACTTATTTTCAAAAAAGAAGATTCATTAAAGTTCCAAAGAACTTTTTAAAAACAAAAGCTAAGTCCAATCAAAAAACAATTATTAAAACAGAAAAAACCTATTCCTTATGAAAGTAATTATAACCATCGCTATGTTGATGATCGGGATGATCGCAACAGCACAAAATAAGAGTATGAGCAAAGCAAAAAAAGGGGACTTTTTGATGGTAAAAAGCAAAAAAAATTTTGCGGAAGATACAGCCGGGGTAGCTTGGACATTTGATAAAGGATCCTATCGAATAACCGATGTAGCTTATTCTACTGATGGGAGTTTGTATACCATCACTATTCTCGATGATGCTGACGCGGAATATGTTTTGTTATATGAAGTTCTTCTCTACGATGAGCAAAAAGGATGGATGTCTGTTTCTGGTAAATATAAAATAAAATAAATATGAAAAATAGAAAATTTGAATTCACAAGCGAGTCGGTTTCCGAAGGGCATCCCGACAAAATCGCTGATCAGCTTTCGGATGCCATTTTAGATGCGCATCTAAGTCAAGATCCAAACGCAAAAGTTGCCTGCGAATGTTTAATCACCACAGGACGTTTAATTATTGCAGGGGAGATTAACTCCTCTGCAAAGGTTAACCCCGTTGAAATCGCCCGAAAAGTGATTAAAAACATAGGTTATACTACCGATGACTATGGTTTCAATTACGAAACAGCAGAATATTGGAATTTAATTCAACCTCAAAGTTCAGAAATTAACAAAAGTGTGGAGCATGGTGGGGCAGGAGATCAAGGAATCATGTTTGGTTACGCTTCAAATGAAACCAAAGAGTTAATGCCGTTGCCAATTACCATCGCTCATGAAATTTTGAGAAAGCAAAGTGAGCTTCGAAAATCGAATGAACTTTCTTGGTTATTGCCGGATGCTAAAAGTCAGGTAACGGTAAACTATGAGAATGGCATTCCCAAAAGCATAGGCACGATTGTTTTATCCACTCAGCATAAATCTGATATTTCACAAGAAGAAATAAGAAGATTAGCTATTGATAAAATCATCAATCCTGTTTTGGAAAACTATATGGGTTTTGAAAACGTAAAATACATTATCAATCCTTCAGGTAGTTTTCTCATTGGCGGACCAAATGGTGACACAGGATTAACAGGAAGAAAAATCATTGTGGATACCTATGGAGGAAGTTGTCCGCATGGAGGAGGAGCCTTCTCCGGAAAAGATCCAAGCAAGGTAGATCGCTCTGCAGCCTATGGTGCGAGATATGTGGCAAAGCATATCGTGCAAGCAGGATTAGCGGAGAAATGCACGGTGCAACTTTCTTATGCGATCGGATTAGCCGAACCAACTTCCATTTATGTGGATACCCATGGAACTGGTAAAGTGGAAGAGGAAGTAATCACCCGTTTAATCATGAAAAATTTTGATTTAACTCCCAATGGAATTATCAAAACACTTGAATTAAAAAGGCCTATTTATCTTCCATCTGCTTCTTACGGACATTTTGGAAACCCCGATTTACCTTGGGAAAAGATAAATCAAACATTAATAAACCAATTAAAAAATCAATAAAATGAAAAGAATGGAATATATTTTCATCCCCACGCAAGAGGATATTGAAAAAATTCGAGAGAATTACGAAATCTTTTCGCAATATGATGATGAGAAATTGGTTTCATTTTATAACGGACAAGTAACATTAGGAATTGTTGCTGTCAAGGCACAGATCATATTAATTGTTGCTTGCGGAATGGTTTGTAAAAAACGATTTGGTTTTAATCCAGTTGACATTACAGATAATTGTGTTATTGGTTTATCAAAACGAATTGTTTTAGAAAACAAATCTATTCACTATGTAGAATAGTAAGTATAGGCATCGCTAGAATTAAACTAGCGATGCTATTTAAAGATGTTTAATAATAAAATTAATTAACATGAAAAATAATCAAGAAATGGAAAGAGCCAGTGCTTTAACCGAGATGGCTTTTCATCAAAGTATAGCACGTCAAATGTTGCAGATAGGTCGTGGATTTTCTAGTGTAGAAAATCTCGATCATCCCTATAGGATTTTAGATTTAACGCCTGTTTTTCATATTGGATTTAATGATTTTAATCTGAATAGAACAAGTAATGAAAAACTAAAATATTGGGGAGGATTTTATCATCCATTTATGATGATGGGCATGCCCGACATTGGAGGAAAGAATACGATTCACGTGGATGAAAGCTTCGAAGGTTATTATGTTTTAGTGATCAAATCTAAATTAGATGCATGGGCAATCGGACCATCTTATGCAACGTATAACATTATTGCTTGGACGCCTAAAAAGGATAAAGATCATTTTGTTCAAGCGGGCTATCGAATGTTTTGGGCGGTGGCTATGGCGATGGATTGGGTGGATGCCAATGAATTTTATTCGGATATTTACAATAATGAGTCAAATTGGTTGGGTGATTGGAATCCAACTGGAAGAGCAAAGTCTGTATTAGCCTCATGTCGAAAAACAAAATTCGATGATCAGATTGAATTACAAAAAACATTGAAAGCGGCACCAGCGTATTTGAAAGAACATATAATTAAAAATTCTACAGTAGAAGAATGAACCAAGAATTATTTGACGCTTATTTGAAAACGAAGTATGTTGTTTTCCATTCAGACATCGTTATCGAAATAGGAAAAAGGAATTTTTTAGTGGAAGAACTATTGAAAAAGAACGGCTGTAATGAATGCGCATTTATTACAGCCTTCAACCCATTTTCACAACTATTAACGGATAATGAAAATTTAAAACGTCATCAGGAACTTTTAAATTTAGTTATAGAATATTGTTTTTTTGAAGGAGAAGGTAGAGGAGAAGATTCTACCTGGAAACCCGAAAAAAGTTTATTCATTCTCGGGATTAATCGAGAAAAAGCAATAATTTTTGGGAAATATTTTGAACAGAACGCCATTGTATTTGCGGAGTCGGGGAATTGTTTTGAGCTATTAGTATTGTATTAAAACGACACTTTGTTATGGCAAAAAAATACAAATACCTAAACTATGTTCCTAAACCGGTGAAATTAGATGTATCTTGCTATGATTTAGTGAACGATGAAGATTTTATGAAACCCGATGATCGTATTCCATTGTTAATGGCTACTCAATTTGGTATATTTCCTGGTGGTAATTACAAAGGAAAATACAAAGGTTATCGAGATCTCATTGGATTAGAAAACCAAACTATCGGATTTATTGGCCGAGGACATTATTCTTCTCGAGAGCGTGATGGTATCATTGAAATGCTGCTAGATTCAAACACGATTGATCGGATTAGGAATAAGAATTTGCAAATTGATTTGGGATTATGGATGGATTAAAAAGAATGATGTAAAAATGAAAAGGCGGTGTTTATTGGTTTTTCTTTAGGAAAACGGAGAAGTCTCGAGAATTTTTTAATTAGAAAGCCATTCGTTGTTTTCTCGAGACTCATGAATTGTTTTGAAATAATGGATATTTAATTTACATTAGATGACTCAATAAACTTGAGGTTATTTTTTATAGGAAGATGAATATCCACTATTTTGTTTGGGATTAAATTAGTTATGCAAAATATGAAAAAAACAAAGAAAATTAGAATTAGTGTTTACTGGCCAGATGATTGGAAATCGGTTGTAATTACTCAAAAAGAATATCAATCAATCTTAGATGGTAACCCATTTGAAACAGATGGCGAAGGTTATTGCTACGAAGGGGAAGATTTTGATGATTGGTGGTCATTTAAGGGCGGATTGGACTGTAATTTGGTAGTGAGCTATAATGATGGAGGTGTTGGTTATGATGGGCCTCTATCTGGTTGTGAAGTTGAGGAAATTGAAGAATGAAAGTTGCTTCAATAAATTATAATAACCCCCGATGGTGCGGATTTACCAACGCTGATGTTCGCGTGGATTTTATTACTTTTTTCACGACCGAAGGAAGTAATCCGTGCGCCCAATTGTTCTTGAATAATCCATTCTAACTTTGTATTTCGTTGACATGAAAAATGATGAAATACTAATTTATGAAATTAAAAATAATTAAAAGAAAGTGATAAGGGTATATTGACATTAATGCTGAAGGAGTATGACGTACGGATTACTCACTGCGCTCATGAGAAGGTTGCAAATCCGCGCGAATGGGTAAATCCGCGCTATCAGGTAATTATATTTAAGTATACCCCACCAAACCGCATCATCATTCCGTTTTAGTTTTGCTATCTTTGACATCAAAGACCAAAAACTATGCCTCCTAAAAGCGAAGCTGTACTCCGATACAACATCATAGATCGACTTCTAAGGAACGAATACCAGAAACACCCATCAATGGATGTTTTGGTTCGTGTAATCACGCGAGAGCTCAATACAAGGGTTTCTCCGGCCACCATTCAAAAAGACATTAGTTTAATGAAGGAAAGCAAAGAAGACGGTGGGTATGGGGCGCCCATTAAATTTAGCCGGGCTGAAAATGGATATTATTACGATTTTGAAACACATCCCGACTTTACCATTCAATCTTTTGCGTTAAGCGAAAAGGAGATTGAAGCCATCGATTTGGCAAGCGGTGTGCTTTATCATTTCAAAGGCATAAAAGTGAATGATGCTTTTAATCTAGCCATGGATAAACTTTATGCTGCGCTAAATATAAAAAAGGCCGAGAAGAATAAAAAAATGGCTAAGGTCATTTTACTCGAAGAAACAACCTACATGCGAGGGATGGAAAACTTTGAGATTTTATTAGCAAGTATGAATAAGAAAATAACCATTTCCTTTATTCATTACTCCTACAATAACCGATCTTTTAAATCAATAACTATTCATCCGTATCTTCTCAAAGAAAGTAATAAGCGATGGTATTTGATTGGATATTCGGAGGAACATGAATGTTTACGTTATTTTGGTTTAGACCGAATTTATGATCCCATTCAATTAGAGAAAGAATTTATTGAAAACAGTCACGATGATTTATCCGAACTTTTTAGCAATAAAATAGGGGTAAGTTCTTTGAATAGGGAAGACCAACTTTTTGGAGCACATAAGTTAGAAAACAATCACGAGCAAATAGAAGAGATGGTTATTTGGGTGGGATATAAAATGGCAAATTATATAAAGTCAATGCCGCTTCATCCTTCACAAAAAATACATGAATTGGGTGGGAGAGGAGATTTATTAATTACGATGAACCTGATTCCTTCCTATGAATTAATGGCCATGATTCTGTCTTATGGTCAACACATGGAACTTCAAAGCCCGAAATGGTTGAGAAAAGAAATTTATTTGGAGCTGAATAAAGCCATCAAAAAATACCAAGCTTGATTTATGAGTACAAAGACAAAACGAAAAGGATATATCATCAATCACCCCAAAAAAAATGGACGTGAAGATAATTTGCAATTATTACGCATTACCATTACCTCTTCCGAAACCAAGGTAGATTTTGGTTATCAGGCTACCGATTATTATCATAATGGCGGATGGATTAAAATTAGTCCGGATACTTTTATTCGCCCATCAGGAACGAAGAAGAAATTTATTTTAAAGGACGCTAAAAATATTCCCTATGGCCCAGAGAAACTTCATTTCAATTCAACCATAGAGTGGAGGTATTTTTCGTTGATTTTTCCGGCATTACCCGAAGGGACCGAATATTTTGATTTAATAGAAAAAGAACATGGAGATGCAACGGACTTTAATTTATATCAAATAGATATTTCCGAAAAAGCCAAAAAGTTACTATTATATTAGTTTAATCCATTGCAAATTTATTTCCGGTTTAAGCAAAAAATAACCAAAAGAAATTTTTTTATGTTTTCCTGAATAAACGGTACTAACAATCCGTTTTACTCAGATTACTTTTGTTTTATAGAGCAACAAATAAAATCGGTTTGTTTGGATATTATATTATTTTCTAGAACTAAATTTTTAGTAAGTATTTTATTTAGATTTTTTAATTTATAGAAGTAATAGTGTATAGATCTATTTTGCTGCGCTATTAAATAAGTTATGCCTAATGAGCACAAAACATAGTAACATAAACCAAAAATCAAATAAAATGAAAAAGTTAACTAGTATTTCGATAATTCTTTTATGTTCATCGATGTTTTTTTATTCCTGCAACAATGCTAATTCAACTAAAGAAACAGCAAAAGTCACCAATAGCGGAAAAATAACAGTAGAGAATGGTAAGGGAGAAAAGAGCACCATTAATTTTCAATGTAAAGGATGCGAAGAAAACATTAAAACAATTGAGATGTTTGATATGGTAGTTAATCAAGCGAATTTATTAACTAAAAATTCGTTAAATTATCCCTTAAGTTTTGTTCCAAAAAATATGGACTTAACTGTAATTAAAGAAGACTCATTATATTATTTTGAGAATAATAAAAAAATTGATAATGTAATCCTCGTTATTACTAAAAACAGTTATATCGCCAAAAATTCATATGGTAATGAACTTGAAGGTGATGATCTTAATTCATTTTATATTAAAGATGAAAAAGTTGCAGATTTAGAAAACGAGATAAAATTAAAAAATCTATCATTTGATGATAAATATATCAATAGGTCTTTAGCTGGTTACGATGAGAATTCTGAATTTATTGAGTTTATACCTACAAAAGATAAATCAATTATTGTAAAAAGTAGTTTAAGATGTGTTGATGAAGGAAGCACGTTTCAAATAACACTTGAAAATGATGAACAAATTGAATTAAGAAGTTGGAATGATTTTAATTGTGATGGTATATCATATTTTAGATGGTTTAATCAATCTCAAATTGATAAATTAAAAACCAGTAGAATTAAATATTTATACATTTACAGTGAGGGTAAATCGGTTATGGTTGATATTATGAAAAATAAAAGCGATTATTTTCAACAACTAATTGAATTATATAAATAAACTCACAATGAACACTAGTGTCTACAAAAAATGGCGTTTCATTGGTTAAATAAAGCTTTGTGTCCCGCAGAATTGTGGGATTAATTAGTGGTCGACAGTTTTGCTCTCCGAAATCGCCAGCTTCTTGCATCCGTAAAATGTTAGTTCAAAAATGGAGTGGAGGTATTTTTCGTTGATTTTTCCAGCATTACCCGACGGGACCGAATATTTTGATTTAATAGAAAAAGAACATGGAGATTCAACGGACTTTAATTTATATCAAATTGATATTTCCGAAAAAGCCAAAAAGTTACTATTATATTAGTTTAATCCATTGCAAATTTATTTCTGGTTTAAGCAAAAAATAACACGAAGAATTTTTTTTATGTTTTCCTGAATAAACGGTACTAACAATCCGTTTTGCTCACGTTACATTTGTTTTTTTTTAGAGAAGAAAATAAAATCGGTTTGTTTAGATTTTATTTTTTAGAACTAAATTTTTAGTAGGTATTTTATTTAGATTTTTTAATTTATAGAAGTAATAGTGTATAGATCTATTTTATTACACCAATAACAAATTTAGGGTCAAGTTTAAACCAGCAACACAGCAGCAAAAAGATTATAAATAAGTGGAGACCAAAAACCACTTTTAAAAATGGGGCGTATTCTGAAAAGCCAAATGAGTAAGAAAATTAAATTAAAAAGAATGGAAAAATCTAAAGTTGACATGTTTATCGGTATGAATGCCGAGAATTTCAATCCTCAAGACCTTATGATGATTAAGGAAAAATTAGAAAAGATGGATGATGATAAATTTTTCATGGTACAAGGTGCCGAATTTCAAAAGCCATCGACTATTTTTTTAATTGCTATCCTTCTTGGTTGGGAACGCTTTTGGTTAGATGATGTAGCTTTAGGTATCGTTAAAATTGTAACTTGCTACGGATGCCTTATCTGGTGGTTAGTTGATATTCTTTCAGCAAAAGAAAGAGCAAAAAAATACAATTTCAAGAAATTTACTCAAGTAACTTCATTTATGTAGTATAATAATTCAGATAGGGTTTAATGTATAGACCTATTTTATTACGCTAAAAAAAATAAGTTATGGGCAAGTTTAGACAAGCAACACAATAGCAAAAATA
>JBIPLT010000001.1:0-63794 GCA_044368255.1 Flavobacteriales bacterium | reverse complement strand
TGCAGAAGTTGAATTATTAATTCCTGCAAAGTTTACCAATGTAATTGGTTCAACGGCACTAGGAAATGTGGCCGTGCAATAGCAAGAAGTAAATGGATTCATCGTAACTTGTACAGAAGCAGAAGTTGTGCTTAATCCGCTATTGGTACATGTAATAATACAATGATAATAGGTTGCAGCTGTTTGATTAGTATTTAAAATTGCGCTTGTAGCTCCAGATATTGGAGAAAAAGTAACATTATCTGTAGAAGATTCCCATTGGTAGGTATAGCCAAGTTCTGTATAATTTACGCTAAGAGAAAGTGCAAAATTTATACCCGAACAAACACTTGTTGGCAATGCAACTGCATTAGATGCGGTTGGAGAACCGGCACAACCAGAAACGGGTGTACCGTCAAATTCGTCTGCCCCAACGTCTGGAGAGGTTCCTCCGCCATTTACAGATCCTGCAGGACCCGGACGAGTATCGTTATCATAATCACTCGTAATAGAAGCGATAGTTAAACCGCCTGATTCCAACAAACTGTTTGTTGCTGCTGGAATATGTAAATCGGTTGTTGATGTAAAAATTGGGTTTATATTATAAGAGTTTGCGTCTTTTGTTGTAGCCGTTTGCCAATCTGCAAGGGTCAAATGATTTAATGCATTGTATCTTCCGGTAAAACCTGATGATCCTGGTGTGTAATAATTATTACCATTTACAGTTCCTCCACTAATATTAATAGTTGCATTCGTAAAAATTCCTCTTGCAAAACTTCCTGTTCCTGTTCCTTGTGTGTTTACAAAAATGTTGTTTTGTAATTCTGCAATAGTAGCAGTTCCACTTCCTACGTAAATACAAGCAGAGTGAAAAACACCTGCTCCACCATTGGGTGTTTGAAGGCTAATTGAATTATGATTAATTAGAAGTCCTGATGCTGCAGCCGAAACTAGAATTCCTGCATTGAAATCACTAGTAGTTGTTGTTGATCCCCAAGCAGCACTATAAATATCTCGAATGAAATTATTATAAATATGAACCGCTGAATTATTTCCGCTTCCTGATACCCAAATTCCATAAGCGCCATAACCACCGGTATTCGGATGGTTAATATCATGAATATTGTTCTTTCTAACTGCAATTCCACAGTTACCATTGGCAATTTCCAATCCAGTAATGTCAGTGAAGGAACCGGTTGAGGTTATTAGACTAATATCATTTCCTTCAATAATTGCAATTGTAGCACTTGGAGCAGCAATGGCTTGCGTGTTTTGAACATAAATCCCTCTATTGGCAACAACATCTGTTGCTGTTGTAGAACCAATCACATTATTACGGATTATTAAATTATCCATATAATTTGTAGTTGTTCCAGCACAATAAATTCCCCAATAGCATCGAGTAATATTATTGTTTTCTATTGTAAGGTTATCATTATTGTCTGATTGTCCCGATGTACTGGTAGTCGCAGTTCCTGCGGTACCAGAATAAATGCCATAATTTGTTACTGTAGAAGTTGTTGAACTTCTTGAACCAATAATATTACAATTTCTAATGGTATTTCCTGTTGCGCCATCTGTTGCAGATGCAGAAGAAAAACGAATTACAGCTACACCTGTTGTTGTAACGGCTGCCGCTTGAAAAGTTAAGTTTCTTACACCTGCTGTACCTGCATCATCACCTTCGATGACTACATTATCGGCGCCTAAAAACTCTATAATTCCTCTACTGGCGGTTGGGGCTGCTGCAGAATTTACAGTAACATTTCCTGTAGGACGAATAATTACCGATGTATACAATGAGGCACCAGTTCCAGAACTAACCAATGGACTTGCTGCTGCAGGTTCTGTTGTGTTAGCTGTAATGTTAATATCAATCAAATTTTTATGTGTGCCGGAATTAATGGCAGCTAAGGCTGCATTTAAAGTAGTGTAACTTGCCGTAGGTGTTCCTCCCGTTGAAGTAACCGTTACTTGCGCATTCAATCTTCCAACGAAGAATGAAATACAGAGTAATAAAATTAATTTTTGGAAATTTTTCTTCATGATACTAGTTTTGATTATTAATAACTTCCTAAAGAAGCTATACAAAATTATGCTAACTACTCACAAAAGACAATTAATGCAATGGTTTATTTAAATAAATTATTAAAAAATAGTTAATTTTTTGAGTTTATTGTTAAATATTAAGTATAAATGCATAAAATTAATAACGATTATTTAATATAAAACAGGATGTTAATTTTAGCTAATTTGGATCGCCTCTTGTTCTTTCACCGAAATCACTTTTCTGCCCCTACTAATCATTCCTGTGGCCACCACAAAAGTTTCTGATTGTTCAATAATATTTTTCTTGCGGATCAATTCCTCTAATGAAATCCATCCCTTAACTGCATTGCCTTCATGTCCGGTTATCGATGAAAATTCCAATTCATCCATAATTCTTTCATCATGACTGTTTACATAAACTTCTAATTCTAACTCGTTAGAAAAAACATATCTATCGTTCTGAAAAGTTCGTTTGTATTCGTAGCGATAATCATAAGAATTTGCAGAAACATCCGATAAAACAGCCGAACCCGTTGGGTGCCCACCAGCGCCTTTACCAATGAAAAGTTGCTTATCTGAGAATGCGGCCTCCACTGTTACAGCATTGGTTTCATTATCTACATAATAAAGCGGGTTCTCTTTTTCTATCAAAGTAGGAATAGTGTACATGGCCACTTTATTGTTATCCAATTTCAAAACACGATTGATTAATTTTATTCTCTTTTTATTTTTCAAAGCGAAATCTACATCTTCGGTTCTCAAAAATTCTATTCCTAAATTTAAAACTTCATCTGGTTTAGCGAAAACACCATAAGCATGTGCCGACACAATAATTAATTTGAATTTGGCATCATATCCGCCCACATCCAATTTCGGATTACTCTCGGCAAAACCTAAATCTTGGGCTTGTTTCAATGCTGTTGCATAATCTAAATTTTCATTCTGAATTTTAGATAAAATATAATTAGATGAGCCATTAAAAATTCCACTAACTGAATTTACTAATTCGTTATCATAATATTCTTCAAGAGTACGAATAATGGGAATACTTCCACATGCAGATGCTTCATATAATAATGATGAGCCTGTTTCTTTTTGTATTTTGACTAATTCTTCAAAATGATGAGCAATCATTTTTTTATTGGCAGTCACCACATTTTTCCCCTTCAACAAAGCTGATTTTACAATCTCATAAGCCTCATCCGAATTATCAATTAACTCAACCACCAAATTAATATCGGCATCATTCAACACATCGTTTTTGTCGAATGAAAATAATGCTTCAGGCAAACTTCTTTTTTTGTTCTTGTCTTTAACAACAATTCTTTTTATTTCGGCACGAAAGCCTTTACTATTATTGAGCACATCATATAAACCTTGGCCTACACAACCGAAACCGAACATACCTATTTTGACTTCTTTTCTCATTTTTATTTTTTTTGAATGATAATTAATTAGTAGAAACCTTCACCAATTGGAAGGGTCGTTATCCATTAGGAAAACGTTGTTTGTTGAATCAACAACAACAACATCCAATTATTGGATATCGTTTGCTTAGAAAATGTTTTTTTGCATTCATAGCATTCAATTTATAGTTTCCGTTGGCACTATTGCCTTCGGACAGGAATTGGCACCTTCTGTTTTATGGTTGAAAGTTCAAGGTTGAAAGTTCAAGGTTTTAAGATCCTTAAACATTAAACTTTAAACATTTCCCTTACAGGGTTGCCAGAGGATCATAGAGCCAGTCTCTCACCTCTTCTTTATAAATCAACCACTAATCAAAAGAGAAGTAATTGAATTGCGATGCAAAAATAGAGCAGGAATGTTAAATATGCAAATCCAACATCAGATATCGTAACCATAAAATGGAAAAATGAAGATGAAAGTACTATTGAAATAGTTGATTTAAACAGAAAATTAATGTGGTCAACCCAGATAAATGGATCAAAAACCATCTTCAATACTGCCAATCTTGCCAATGGAAATTACTTGGTAAAAATTACTTCCAAAATCACAGGAAAATCAGCGTCGGCACAACTATCTGTCTATCACGAATAGTTTTTCAATAGCCGAACGTGTATAAAACTTCCTGAAAAAACAGATTAGCCGCTAAATTTTGCTGAAATTTACCGCTCCATAAATCTGTTATGAAAATAATCATCCCGATGGCCGGCATGGGAAAACGCATGAGGCCGCATACTCTTACCATTCCCAAACCACTAATACCGGTAGCTGGAAAACCCATTGTTCAATGGTTGGCGGAAGATATCACCGCTGCTTGTGATGAAGATGTAGAAGAAATCGCATTCATTACGGGTAGATTCGGAGAAGAAATCGAGAAAAAACTCATCAGTATTGCCAAAAGCATGGGCGCCAAAGGAACTATTTGCTATCAAGACGAAGCATTGGGAACAGCACATGCTATTTTATGCGCAGCCAACTCTCTCAAAGGAAAAGTGGTAGTAGCATTTGCCGATACCCTTTTCAAGATGGAAAATGTGATGAATACGGAAGAAGATTCGATTATTTGGGTAAAACGCGTGGTTGATCCTTCATCATTTGGGGTAGTAAAATTAGATGGAAATAATTATATCTCTGAGTTTATTGAAAAACCTAAAGAATTTGTTTCGGATTTAGCCATCATCGGAATATATTATTTCAGAGACGGAGAACGATTAAAAAAAGAATTACAATATCTCATTGATAATAATATTCGAGGCAATAATGAATTTCAATTGACAGATGCTCTCGAGAACATGAAGCAAAAAGGGGTAAAATTTGGAATTGAAAAGGTACAGGAGTGGTTGGATTGCGGAAATAAAAATGCCACTGTTTACACCAATCAACGAATGTTAGAAATAAAGAAACATGAAATCAGTATCCCGCCAAGCCTAATAAATAATAATTCGAAAATAATCCCTCCTTGCTCCATTGGTAATGATGTTAAACTGATTAACTCTACCATCGGGCCACATGTTTCTATTGGAAATGGAACCATAATTGAGAATTCAACCATTACCGACTCCATTGTCCAAAGTCACACTATTGTTAAAAATTCAAAAATAAGTAACTCCATGATAGGCAATCACGTTCTTTACACAGGCAACAGTGATGATTTAAGTATTGGGGATTTTAATCATATTGGATAATTGAAATACATTTTATACATAACGCTTTCCATTTTTATTTTTGCTTCGTGTAAGACTAAAAAAGATGTTTCCTCGTCTGAAAGAAATACTTCTTCCAAAGGAAAAATAGATACTGCAGCCATGCGAAGATCACAGTCGTATCTGATCGATGCGATGACCGAAAAAATGCGCGGAAACTATCAACAAGCCATTCACTTATTTGAACTAAGTTTACAGCAAAATCCACAAAACACTGCTTCTTTGTATAATCTTTCGGGATTATATGATATGAGTGGAAGAACGATTCCCGCTCTAGAAATGTCGAAAAAAGCGGTGCAATTAGATCCAAATAACCAATGGTATTTAGTTCAGCTTGCCTATTTATATAATAGAAATTTATTGTATAAAGAATCCATTCAAACCTTCGAAAAACTAATCAAGAAATTTCCAAAGGATGTAGATAATTATTATCCCTATGCCGAAGTATTATTAAAAAATGGAGAATACGATAAAGCCATTATTACACTCAACGATTTAGAAAAAATGTTGGGCTATGACGAGCAATTGGTATTTAATAAATACCGAATATTCGCTCAACAAAAAAAATATACAGAGGCGTTAGCAGAAATTGAAAAATTAATCAAGCAGAATCCTATGGAAATTACCAATTATGGGATTGCTGCAGAAATTTATTTGGAGATGAACAACAAGGAGAAAGCCATAGAATATTACCAAAAAATTCTGGCTATAGATCCCGATAATGGAATGGTTCATTTAGCGCTTTCAGATTATTATAATTCACAAGGTAACGAAACAAAATCAGTAGAGGAATTAAAAGCAGCATTCGGCTCTTCGTCTTTAGATCCTGAAACTAAAATGAAAATTCTATTGGATTATTATTACCGACCAGGTGATGAAAAATTCAAAAAAGAAGCTTACGAACTTTTAGAATTAATGGAAAAAGCACATCCCGAAGATGCTCGTCCATTTGCCATTTACGGTGATTTTTTAATGAATGATAATCGTATTACCGAGGCAAGAGATAAATTTAGATTAGCCACAAAATATGACAAAGATAAATTTGTCATTTGGAATCAACTATTATCAATTGAGCTTGAATTAAAAGATAACGAAGCTTTGTTCGCCGAATCAAAGGAGGCGATGGAACTTTTTCCAACTCAAGCTGGATTTTATTATTTTAATGGTTATGCCGCTCTACTGCTAAAAAAATACAAAGAAGCCAGTGAATCATTAGAAGCCGGAAAAGCCATGGTGATTGACAATAAAGAATTGGAAGCGGAATTCTATCAATTGCTTGGTGATACTTATCATAAACTAAAAGAACATGCCTTATCGGATGAAAATTATGATAATGCGTTAAGGATAAATCCTGATAATGTTTATGTGTTGAACAATTATGCCTATTACCTTTCTGAACGAAAAACAAAATTGAATTTAGCGGCAGAAATGTCAATGAAAAGTAATACGCTTGCGCCTAACCAATCAAATTTTGAAGATACTTACGCTTGGATTTTATTCATCCAGAAAAAATACGAAGAGGCTGAAAAATGGATGAAAAAAGCATTAGATCATGGCGGAAATTCAAGTGGCGTGATTCTTGAACATTATGGTGATATTCTTTTTCATTTGAATAAAGTCGATGAGGCAATTAGTTACTGGAAAAAAGCAAAAGAAAAAGAAAATCATTCCACGCAACTTGAGAAAAAGATTACCGATAAAAAATACTATGAATAGGCCCTCGGCTTACTTGATAATAATTTTAGCGCTGACACTTTTTGTCCATGCTTGTAAAACCCAAAAGAATGTGGTGGATAAAAGAGCGGATAAGGTGGATAATCTCAACGCATCAAAACTTTTGGATAGCGTAAATAGTCATCGTTTGGTGTTTGAGTATTTCACTGCCAAACTTTCTGTTGAGCTTTCTCTACCTGAAGATTCAAAATCATTCAAGGCAAATTTAAGAATAAGAAAAGATAGTGTGATTTGGGTTTATATAATGAAAGCCACGTTACCTGTGGCAACCGTTTCTATCACTAAGGATTCGGTAAAATTCGTTAACAAACTCAATAAATCTTATTTCTTCGGAACATTCTCCTATATCAATGATATGTTCAATACCGAGTTAGATTATTATATGCTACAAGATCTGCTCACTGCCGATTTCATGGCCTACAATAAAGAACAGAAATACAAAGAAGATGAAGATACCTCCTATTATTTTTTAAGTTCTATTGGAAAAAGAAAAATGAAACGAGCTTTTGAAAAAGATAAACAGATTAAGAAGGAGCCCTATGTTTTTCGCTATTGGATAAATCCGGGAACTTATCGTCCTGCCAAAACCATTATTAACGATTTAAATGATACTACCTCTCTTACAGTTGAGAATCCTGAATTTGAAAGTGTTGATTCTCTAATTGTGCCTTCCATTTTAAACATAAAAGCAACTAATTCTAAAGCAGAAATTAAATTAGATATCCATTATTCTAAAACAAAAGTGAACGAAAAAACGGATTTTCCGTTCAACGTGCCAGAAGGTTATGAAAGGAAAGAATAAAATAATTATTTTGTTAATGATTCTACTTGTTGGAATCACTCCTGTTTATGCGCAGAAAAAAAGCGATAAACTAAAGGACCAAGAGCGTGAACTCAAGAAAAAAATTAAAGAAACCAACGAGCTTCTTTCAGAGAAAAAAAACAAAGAGCGCCTTACTTTAATTGAATTAGCCATTGTAAACGAACAACTAGAAGCTCAAGAGGAATTGATTGGGAATATGACCAATCAAGTTCGAAGATTAAATCAAGATATTGCCGAAAATAAGTCGGTAGTAGAATCTTTGAAATTGGATATGGTGAAAATGAAAAAGCAATACGGAAAAATGCTGATGTATGCTTATAAACATCGAAATAAAAGTCATCTTTTGCTGTATATTTTCTCTTCGAAAAATTTCAATCAAGCATTTTCAAGAGTGAAATATGTAAAGCAATTTTCTGAATACAAAGCAGAAAAATTAAAAATGATCAGAAACGCTCAAACCACTCTAGAAAAAAAATTAAAACAACTAGAAAATAAAAAAGCCGAAAAAGAAGGATTGGTCATCAAACAAACAGAGGAAAAAGAAATTTACCATAAGAATAAAGAACAACAACAAGTGGCTCTGAAAGAAATGAAAAAGCAAGAAGCAGAGTTGACGAAAGAATTGAAAAAAGTATTACAACAACAAACTAACTTACAAGAAAAAATTAATCAAGCTATCAAAGAAGAAGAAGACAAAGATGAAGTAGATCGTTTGGTGGCTAAAGGAGATAAAGAAATTAAAAAAGAAAATTACGATAAAGCAATTACCTATTATGAAAGCGCTTTAAAAGTTCTTCCAAAAGATAAAACCGCTAAATCAAAATTAGAGAGTGCGAAAGAACTAAAAAAGAAAAACCCTGGCAAAACGCCTGTAAAAACTATTCCGGATAAAGATCCCGTGGACAATGATGAAACCCCAGAAGTAACTATTGAATCAACCAATTTTGAAAATAATAAAGGAAAACTTCCTTGGCCTGTAGAAAAAGGTAGTATCACCCAATCCTTCGGTAAAAATGCTCATCCTACTGTTCCTGGTATTTTTACCAATAACAATGGAATTGAAGTAGGGACCTCTTCGGGAGCAAAAGTGAGAGCCGTTTTTGAAGGAAAAGTATCAAAAGTTTTGGTAATTGATGGTGGCGGAAAAGCGGTAATTATCAATCATGGTGTTTACAGAACAGTTTACGCTAACCTCAAAGACGCTAATGTAAAAGAAGGAGATAAAGTTTCTATCAAACAGAATATCGGCACGTTAAACCCCGGAGATGATAATCTTAGTGAGCTTCATTTTGAGGTTCGTTTCGGAAAAGAACGCCAAAATCCTTACGAATGGCTAACGAAAAAGTAGATTTTCCTACTTATCAACATTTTTTTAACTACCTTTGTTTTCAAATTAAGAAACCATGTTAATTTCAGTTTTGTTAGGAGTAATCGGATGGCCACAAGTGATCATCATTTTAGTGGTAGTTTTATTGTTATTTGGAGGTAAAAAAATTCCAGAATTAATGCGTGGTTTAGGCCAAGGCGTGAAGGAATTTAAAGATGCTTCTAAGAAAGACGATAGCAAAGCCGATACGACTCCAAAAGCTTCCTAATTTAATTTTCTCCAATGCAATACACGAGTCATTCTTCTGTTAAAGGAGAACTTGAAAAAGGTTTGACCACTTGTGTAGATGTGGTAAATTATTTCCTACATCGAATCGAAGAAAAAAAACACCTCAACGCTTTTATTGAAGTTTATAAAGATTCTGCTATTGCGAAAGCAAAAGAAGTGGATGAAAAACTCAAAACTAAATCTGCTGGTCGCCTAGCGGGAATGGTGATTGGATTGAAAGATAATATCTGTTACAAGAATCATAAAGTTTCTGCCTCTTCTCATATCCTTGAAGGGTTCGAATCTCTTTTTTCAGCAACCGTTGTTGAACGATTATTGAAAGAAGATGCGATTATCATTGGGAGATTGAATTGCGATGAGTTCGCTATGGGATCTTCGAATGAAACTTCTTATTATGGAAACGTATTAAATCCATTGGATGAAACGCGTGTTCCGGGAGGTTCTTCAGGAGGGTCTGCTTGCGCTGTAGCTGCAGGATTAGTCAATGCGGCTTTGGCTTCTGATACGGGTGGTTCAATTCGTCAACCTGCCTCTTTTACGGGCACAGTTGGATTAAAACCTACTTACGGAAGAATTTCACGTTATGGTTTATTGGCGTATGCATCTTCTTTTGATCAAATCGGACCCATTACGCATAATGTAGAAGATACTGCTCTCTTACTCGAGATAATGGCAGGAAAAGATGATTCGGATAGTACAGTGTCCACAAAAAAAGTAGACGAGTATTCTAAATTATCTGCTAAGAAAAAGAATTACAAAATTGCCTATATAGAAGAGTGTTTGCATAGCGAAGGATTAAATCCCGAAGTGAAAGCACAAACATTAGCATTGATTGAAAAATTAAAAAGCGAAGGACATACCGTAGAGCCGGTGAAGTTTCCTTATTTGGATCATATGGTTCCTACGTATTACGTTTTAACTACTGCAGAAGCTTCTTCTAATTTGGCTCGTTACGATGGAATTCGTTTCGGTTATCGAAGTAAAAATTCTACGGATATCGATTCGGTTTATAAAAAATCACGTTCGGAAGGATTCGGAAAAGAAGTGAAAAGAAGAATCATGTTGGGAACATTTGTTTTGAGTTCTGGTTATTATGATGCTTATTATACGAAAGGATTAAAAGTTCGTCAGATTATTCGTTCTAAAACACGCGAAATATTAAATGATTTTGATTTTATTTTAACTCCCACTACTCCCAATATCGCATTTCAATTCGGACAAAAATCTGCCGATCCAGTAGAAATGTATTTAGAAGATATTTTTACCGTGCAAGCCAATCTTGCTGGAGTTCCAGCCATCTCTCTCCCATTGGGAAAACATAGTTCAGGAATGCCGTTTGGAATTCAATTAATGGCCAAAGATTTTGAAGAAGCTGAGCTGTTGGCTTTCTCGAAGGGGTTGATGGGGTAATTCAACTTTTTATTTCTCACAAAAATATTTTCACGCAGAGACGCGGAGAACGCAGAGATTAAACCTTCGGTTTATTGGGTTGTTTTAATTAATCAACTTATCCCTGTCAGTTGGAGTTTTTTGAGTCTTCGAAAAAATTATCAAGAACGAGGGAATATTTACAAATTACTCTGTCTTTCTCGATACGCTTGGGGAAAAGCTACTCGAACTGACAACATTCTACACTCTTGTTCTGTTTTTCACTCTATCTTCTCTCCGCTCTCGTTCTGATTCTCGCTCTTTCTTCCATCTCATTGCTAATCACTTTTGACTCATCGCCTCTTCACTATTTGGCTACGTGGCTATTGCCTCCTTACTTCTCCCTACTAATCGTATACTCTACCAAACCTATAAGTGCATTCTTCGAATCACTCTCCGGAAATGATTTCAATATTTCTAATGCTTCCTCTTTATATCGATGCATGACAGTCGTGGCATATTTTATTCCACCTGTTTTAATCACAAAATCTACAACCTCTTGCACTTTTTTTACATCTTCATTTTGATTTTTGACAATGTAAATAATTCTTCTCTTCGTTGTTTGATCTGTATTGTTCAATGAATAAATCAACGGCAATGTCATTTTTCTTTCCTTTATATCGATGCCGGTGGGTTTGCCGATTTCCTCTCCCGAACCATAATCAAAAATATCATCCTTCACCTGAAAAGCCATTCCCACTTTCTCGCCAAATAATTTCATTTTCGAAATAATTTCTTCTGAACTTCCGGCTGCAGCTGCTCCTGTTGCGCAACAGGAAGCAATCAAAGAGGCTGTTTTCTGACGAATGATTTCGTAATAAATATTTTCGGTGATATCCAATCTTCGTGCTTTTTCAATCTGTAATAATTCTCCTTCACTCATTTCACGCACGGCATCTGAAACCAGTTGTAATAAACGAAATTCTTTTTTATCAATAGAGAGCAATAATCCTTTGGAGAGGAGAAAATCTCCCACTAAAACGGCAATCTTGTTTTTCCAAATAGCATTTAAAGAGAAAAACCCTCTGCGCTCATTCGAATCATCCACTACATCATCATGAACTAAAGTTGCTGTATGTAATAATTCAATCAATGAAGCAGCTGTATATGCCGATTCCTTTAACTCATTTCCTCCGCAAGTTTTAGCGCAGAGAAAAACAAACATCGGACGCATTTGCTTCCCTTTTCTTTTAACGATGTAATGCGTAATTCTATCCAATAAAGCCACATCGCTTTTCATCGATTCACGAAATCTTACTTCAAATTCTTCGAGCTCGGCAGCGATTGGTTTCTTTATTTGTGGAACGGTCATCATTAAGACAAATGTAGAGTATAGAATCTAGATATTAGATATTAGAACATAGATTTTAGACTTAAGATTGGATAAATTATCATACATAAAGAGACGCTCATATCAGCTGCATTTTCTCCATTCTCTATTTGGCTATTGGCTATTTGGCTTTTGCCTTCTTCAAAAACTCAGCTTCCCAAACCGATAATTACTTCCCTTCATTCCCATCAAAATCAAAGATGAAGAATTGGTCTGAAAATAAACTTTAGGTCTTAAAATCAAATTATCCTTGGAGGCAGGAAATAAAGATTGATAAGTCAAATTTCCATCCTTATCCACTTTCACATAAGTGGCCTGTGCTTTCCAGGGCTTAGTCATAGTGCGTTCTGATTCTTGACCGCCCTTAATTTTAGCCACATTATCGGGATGATCATTATAAACGATTACTGCATCACTACCATTCGTGCCAAAAGCATAAGAAGAATAAAATCCATCGTCATTGGAAGACAATTGTCTTTTCGGAATTTTTTTATTCCATTGAATCGTTCCGTCTGCAGCAATGCTTACCAATACAATATCGTTGTAATAATATTGATATGTATAATTGTAAGTGTAGAGGTAAGGATCCCAATAATAATTGGTAATCATATAATATTGTTCCGCTACTAAAAGCGCGCTGCCATCTTCTCTTAAAACAAAATGATCAAAATAAAAATCACTTAATTCTTTTCCTTTTTTCACTTTTCTCTCTGGTAAAAACTCCATCATAAAATCTTTTTCAAAAGCTTTTAGTCCTTGAGCGGTAATATTTCTGGTTGAATCATCTATTCGCAAATAAAATGTTCCCGCTATTGAAAAATATTGGGTATTACTGTAAAATCCTGCAGCCACCAAATCACCTGTTGGCGCAATATCTAAAGTAACGGAAGAAACCCATTTATTACTTAAATTAATATCCATTTCCTTAATCTTGTTTTCCTTCGGGAAATAAGAAATAATCAAATAATTATTATTCGGAACACCTTTTAAATTCTGATTGCCCTTTTCGGGTTCGGGAGAAATTTGGCTTAGTAAATGGATGTTCGTATTATCGTCTAGAATATAATCGTTCACCTTGAAAATTTTATCCTTGTAGGGCATTTCAATTTCCTTTTTCCAAATCACATTAAAGGCCGTATCGTAAACGATATACGAGAATTTTTCATTGTTGTATTTTTCAAAAGGGAAATTATGTTGCACTAATATTTTCTTCTCATCTTTCGATAAAATAAAATTAAACCCTGGTGACTGGCGCGCATTTTTAATTTCTACTTTATCGATTTCCTTTAATTCACTCATCCCATTCAAATCCAAATCAACAGAACAATTATAAGCATAACTTATTTTTTCATCACGATCATATCTCGTGACAAAAAACACAATTTTGCCTCCAAAAATATAGACTTCACGCAAGCCTGTTTTTTCATCTTTTACTCGAGGTAATTTAAATTCTTTTGAAGAAACTAAGGTTAAATTATTCTCGCTGAACTTATCCAACACAACTATTTCAGAAGATTTTCTTTTCTTCTTAAGAATATAAAAATAGCCATCCTGGTGGCCGATGAGCTCAGAGATATAATATTTACGTTCTAATTTATAAGGAGTACCAAATGAAAATGGATTATAAACATTGGCTTCCTTCTCTAAATTCACATTCAGAAAAAATAAAAGGATTAAAAGCCATTTCATACCGAAGCTTTATTTTTATTGGCTAATTGCCCGCAAGCAGCATCAATGTCTTTCCCTCTACTTCTTCTCACGCGAGCCACAATTCCTCGGCTTTCTAAATAGTTCGCAAAAGCATTTACTTTTTCGGGATCTGCTTTTTGAAATTGACTTCCATCGATAGAATTGTATTCGATAATATTTACTTTAGAAGGAACATGTTTGCAATAAGCGGCTAACTCTTTCGCGTCCTCTAAAGAATCATTAAAATCTTTGAAAATGATGTATTCAAAAGTGACAATCTCTTTTGTTTTGGAATAATAATATTTCAAGGCTTCTGCTAAAACCGCCAGCGAATTGGTTTCATTGATTGGCATAATGCTATTTCGTTTTTCATCATTGGCAGCATGCAATGAAATCGCTAAATTAAATTTCACCTCATCATCACCCAATTGACGAATCATTTTTTCTACGCCTGCGGTAGAAACGGTGGTTCTTTTGGCTGCCATTCCTAAACCTCGAGGTGGCATGGTATTGATTAATTCTGTTGATCGTATGGTATTTTTATAATTCAATAAGGGTTCGCCCATTCCCATATAAACAATATTGGTGAGAGGCATTCCATAAGTTTCTTCGGCCTCTTTTTTAATGGCTACAATTTGATCATATATTTCATCGGCATCCAAATTGCGCATTCTTTTCATTTTTCCTGTGGCACAGAATGCACAAGTCAAACTACAGCCCACTTGTGAGGAAATACAAGCGGTAATTCTTTTTTCAGTAGGAATCAAAACTCCTTCTACAATCTTACCATCATGCAAACGAAAAGCATATTTGATGGTTTTATCATCGCTTACTTGTCTATCAGCAATGGTTAAATGCTTGATGAAAAAATGTTGCTCGAGTTTTTCTCTCAGTTCTTTCGAAAGATTAGTCATTTCCTCGAAGGAATAAGCCGATTTTGCCCAAAGCCATTCGTATATCTGTTTGGCACGAAATGCTTTTTCTCCCAAAGGAAGCAAAGCGGCCGTAAGCTCGTCCATGGAAAATAATCGGACATCTTTCTTCTCAGTTGACATGGGGCAAAGATACGGAAGAAATGGGAAAAGGTTTGTTTCTTGTCTTAAGTCTAAAATCTATTATCTAAAGTCGATAAACTAAAAAAAGCCCCGATAATTGCTTATCAGGGCTCTTCTGCAAGTAGCGTTAATATCTCTATTATCGCTTGGTTTTTATCGTTAATGAGTTTCCGTTAGCGTGTTCTCTTTTATCTTTTCCAGTAGCTTTATAGAAATAAATATACGTTCCATCCGCAATTTTATCTCCGTTTAAAGTAGTTCCATCCCATTTGAAATCAGGGTCGGTTGTTTCGAAATAAATTTGCTTTCCTGCCATATCGGTTACTTGTAAAACAAATGTTTCGATATTCTCACAGTTAAAATAGAAATAGTCATTTTCTCCGTCACCATTTGGGGTAAATACATTGATACCACGATTTACTTTTGAAATAAATTCTGGCTCTGTTTTTAATGGCTCTCCAACACTTACTTCTACCATGTCCGTTGACTTATTTCCTTTGGCATCTTTCACGGTTAATTTCACATGATAATATCCAGGATTATCGAAGGTGTGAGTAAAGCTTGATTCGTTAATGGTTTCTCCTTCTACAGTCCATTCATATTGTTTTTCTTCAACGGCATTCGAAAAAGTAATCGTTAATGGAGCTGGGCCGCCCGTAATACTTCTTTTAATAGATGCGATTGGTTTCGATTCGTTTACTTCTTTTACTTCAAATGTAGCGGGTTGTTCTGTTTTGGTATCGGTAGAAATTACTTCAGCATTATTAGAAGCAATATTTGAATTGGTCGTATAATTATTATAATTATTTCTCTTGGTAATCCAATTGTCAACAGATGATTTATTCATGTTGAATTTCGGATTTTCCTTCACTGTAACAATCATTGTTTTATTTTTCTTCTCGTCTTTAACAATGATGTGCTTTTGTTGCAAATCGGTTTCTTCAGAAACAACTTCTGTATTTTCAGAAATGCTATTTTCTTCTAATGAGTTGTTAGCAGTTATTTCTTTATTTTCTTCTTGAGAATTATCCGATTTTACTGTTTCTTTCTGATCTACTTTTTTGTCTTCAGAATCTGAAGTAAAATAAACAACCGATAATGTAATTCCCGTTACAGCAATCAATCCTCCTGCTACTAATTTCAACAAACTTGCTTTCCCCACAGCTGCTGCTGTTGAACTGGCAACAACATTCTGAGCAGGTAAATTTTGAGCAATATTTTCCCATACTCCTTCACCTGGATCGGATTCAAATCCGCTCAAGTTCTCTCTGAATAACTCTTCTATTTTATCTAAATCTTTCACTCTTTAATTCCTTGTTTTTCCAATATATTTTTTAAAAAATCCCTTGCTCTTGAATATTGAGATTTAGAAGTGCTTTCTGTTATTCCCAACATTTCTCCAATCTCTTTATGACTATAACCTTCAATGGCAAACATGTTAAAAACGGTTCGGTATCCGACTGGAATTTTTTGCAAAATTTTCATCAAATCTTCGGCCGCCATTTCATCTGTTACCAGTTCTTTTACGGATAAAAAATAACCTACATCGTCAATATCCAATAATTGCCGCTCTTGTTTATTTTTTCGGTAAGCATCTAAAGCAGTGTTCACAAAAATTCTTCGCATCCACCCTTCAAATGATCCTGTTCCGTTAAAGGTTCCTAGTTTCTCAAACAACTTTATAAATCCATCCTGTAAAACGTCTTTTGCTTCATCATAATTACCGGCATATCGTAAACATACCCCCATCATTTTGCGGTTGTATGTTTGATACAACTGCTTCTGTGCTAGGGATTTTCCTGCGATACATTCCTTAATTAATTCGGCTTCCGACATTCACGGGTTGTATTATGGACTATTCTTACGATTCAAAGGTTGCATAGAATTATAAAAATACAATTTTTTTGACGTATAAGATTCTTTATTAATATTGTTCAACTTAATTATTTGAATTGAAAACTCTGGGTAAAATAAACTGTCTAATTCTATCTTTTTTTTGGTTGGGATGCGCGCAACAAAAAGTTATTAATCCTGAAATTCCAACCGAAAAAAAGCCTTTGTTCCAATATAATTCGGCTTTGGTTTTTGAATTGGATTTGGGTATAAAAAAAATGCCAGTAAGAATGTCGGTTGCTAAAAATTCTTTGGGTGAATATTTTGGAACTATTCATAATGCCGAAGAAAAAATTGAAACACTTCCATTTCGTTTTAAAGAAGATAGTATTTTCATTCGCACACCCATGTTCAATAGTGAGTTTAAGGGTAAATTAAAATACGATTACCACAATAAATTTATTAAAACCATTGAAGGAAAATGGCGCAATTATATGAAGGCGGGCGTATATGAAATTCCGTTCACAGCTGTTTCAAAAGAAAGTCCTTTTCCAGATTATAACAACGATGTTTTGCCGAATGGAGCCAAATATTATCCTTCACAATTGGATGGAAAATGGGAAGTAACTTTTAGCGCCGGAACCAAAGATGAATATAAAGCAATTGGTGTTTTCAAAAGCCAAGATTCAAAAATCACTGGAACGTTCATGACTGAAACGGGAGATTATCGTTATTTAGAAGGCTTAGGAAATATGGTGGATTCGATTCAATTATCCTGTTTTGATGGTAGCCATGCTTTTTATTTTGATTTTATACCTAATAAAACCATCGATACCTTACGCGGAATTTTTTTTTCTGGGAAACATTGGAACGAACCTTGGGTGGCGGTGCGAAACAATAAATTTGAATTATCTAACCCCGATTCCCTCACTTTTTTAAAAGACGGCTTCAAAGAAATTAGTTTTTCTTTTCCTAATCTCGATAATGAAAAGGTAACTTTTCCCTCTGAAAAATATAAAAACAAAGTGACCATTATTCAAATTATGGGAACATGGTGCCCTAATTGCATGGATGAAACTAAAGTGCTTTCTGATTTTTACAATGAATACAATATAAAAGGATTGGAAGTAATTGCTCTCGCTTTTGAAACTTCTGCTGATTTTACAAAATCTTCTAAAGATGTTGCTACACATAAAAATTATTTCAAAGCTCCCTATGAATTTTTGATTGCTGGACAAAATGGTGTTAAAAATGCCTCTGCTGCATTACCTATGTTAAATAAGGTGATGTCGTTTCCAACTACCATTTTCATTGATAAAAAAGGGGTGGTAAGAAAAATTTCTACTGGATTTTATGGACCTAGCACCGGGGCATATTATACCAGATATATCGAACAAACTTCTGCATTTATCGAAAAAATGTTGGCTGAATAACATTTCCATTTAATAAATTTCTAGATTTCTCCTTTCAACACATTCATTTTTTTTATACCTTGTTGGCCAACTCTAAATGCTGATTATGAAAAAAGTTTTACTTCTCGTTGCTTTTCTTGCGCCTTTTATAGCAAAATCACAATGTACAACCACTAACGCAACAGGATGTGTTTGCGCAGATGGATCGAGTAATGATTGCGATTTACTTCCTGACATTACTATTTCTTGGTTTGCCCTCCAAACATACATGAGTGGCCCAACTGAGTATTCTCAAACAGGTAATGGCGTAAATGATGGTCGACTGCGTGTTACTGGTTCTACTCCAAATATCGGTTATGGTTCTTTTACGGTTAGAGGTGAAGATAATGCGGGAACTAAATATTTCGTTTGCGGAACAGATACTACCACTTTCGATCCGGGAATATGTGCAGACGGAAATTCTCCTCAACAATTATTAATACAACGTATTTATCATAAAAATGGTAATACCATGACGTATACTGATCGTTGGGCTGGAGCAATGACATATCATCCCACACACGGACATAATCACGTGAACGATTGGGCTTACATGACTCTTCGATTAGAAGATCCAACAGAACCAGACCCTCGTAACTGGCCAATTGTTGGTAACGGTGCTAAACTTGGATTTTGTTTAATGGATTACGGAACTTGCCCTTACTACGATGGTCACTGTAGAGACGTAAACACCGTTAATAACCAAGGAACGAATTTGAATACTTCAGGTGTTTTTCCTAATTATGGTTTAGGTGGTGGCGCTTATAATTGCTCGCCTGTTGAACAAGGAATTTCTGTGGGTTATACCGATATTTATTCTGAACAATTAGACGGAATGTGGATTAATATTCCTCCTGGAACTTGTAATGGAGATTATTGGATCGTTGCCGAAGCGGATAGAAATAACGATTTCTTGGAGTCAAATGAAGATAACAATTATACAGCAATCCCTTTTACTTTAACGCAGCAAGTAGCTAGCAATCCTGTTGCAAATATTTCTTCAACTTTAGGCTCATCTATTTGTAGCGGTGATAATGTAACATTAACTGCAACAACTGGATTATCTTATCTATGGTCTAATGGCGCAACAACACAGTCAATCACCGTTTCAGCATCAGGAACCTATACTTGCGATGTGACTATGTATTGCGGAACACCAACGGCATCTTTTACATTAAGTGTTGATCCTATAGCTGGCGCTCCTACTTCTGTTTCCGCTGATCAAGTTATTTGTTCGGGACAATCCACCACTTTATCTGCAACGGGAAATAGTATTCATTGGTTTAACTCATCCATGGTAGAGGTTGGAATTGGGCCTACATTTACTACTCCTTCATTAACTGGAACAACATCATTTTATGCTCAAGATTTTTCATCTGTAACTCCAATTGCTGATCAAGTTGGTCCTAATGATAATTCCATTGGTGGTGGTGGAATTTTAAATGATAATTCACGCTACTTAATATTTGATGTAGCTCAGCCAATCATTATTAATTCGGTAAAAGTGTTTTCTACTACTACTGCTGGAAACAGAACAATCATGGTTTTAGATCAAGGCGGTAATATGGTTCAAGGTGGAACATTTTTTATAGACAACACCGGCGAGCAAATAATTCCTGTAAATTTTTCTGTTCCTGCAGGATCAGATTACGAAATGAGAGTAACTTCTACTATAGTTGATTTATACAGAAACAATGCAGGCGTAACCTATCCTTATGTTGACGGAACAGGAACTGTTACCATTACAGGGTCACAAGCTGGAGCTGGTTTTTATTATTATTTCTATGATTGGCAAATTTCTGTTGAAGGAAGTCAATGTCCAGGACCACAAGCAATGATAACCGTAAATGTAGATCCTTGCCTAGGTGTTGATGAAAATACAGATATGCTATCTAGAATGAATATTTATCCAAATCCAAATGATGGTTTATTTACTTTCAATTTAGATATGCCAGGAACTGCTGATTTTGTTTTAACCGTTACGGATATCTTAGGTAAAAATATTTATTCGAAGTCTCAAGAAAGAATCACCGGTATGTATTCTGAAAACATCGATTTAAAAGGTGTGGATGCTGGTATTTATTTTGCCACTATTCAAATCGAAGGAAAAACTTACGTTAAAAAAGTGGTCATCGAATAATGATAAATTCTCATTTACAAAAAACGCTGCTTTGTGTAATTTTTATTACGAGCAGCGTTTTTTCTTTTAGTCAGTTTACTGTTTATAATTCATCGAACAGCGGCTTGCCTTATAATACGGTTCGTTGTGTTTCGGTAGATCAATTTACCAATGAAGTTTGGGCAGGAACGGATTTTGGTTTAGCTAATTTTGATGGAAGCAATTGGACGATTTATAACACTTCCAATTCTGGATTAACAGATAATTTAATTCGCGCTGTAGAAACAGATCCTTCTGGAAACATTTGGGTTGGAACCCTAATTGAAGGCTTATTTATGTTTGATGGAATTTCATGGGTAAATTATACTATGTCGAATTCTGATTTGCCCGACAATCAAATTAAAGATATAGAATTTGATCAAGATGGTTTTATGTGGGTAGCAACCACGGGTGGTTTAGCTATGTTTAATGGTTCTGTATGGACTGTTTGGGATATTTTTAATTCATCTCTTCCAACCAATAATATTTCGTCCATAAAAGTAGCTCCAGATAATTCAAAAAGAATTGGCGCAGTAAATGGAGGATTGCAAATTATTAGTGCTGATAATTTAACAATGACAACCTACTGGTCCTACAATTCTTCATTGATAGATAATACCATTTTAATGGTTGATTTTGATCAAAATGGACTTTTATGGATGGCCACTCCTTCAGGTGGATTAATTGTTCATACGGGCGGTGATAGTTGGATTTTTTACAATACGTTTACGTCAGATATTCCAACGAATAGTGCTACTTATATTTTGATACATGATAATTTAAAATATGTTCCTACCATAGAAGATGGGTTACTAATTTATGATGGTATTACGTTTGAAAAATTCACTACATCTAATTCCAATATGCCCGACAACTATCTTTTCTGTATTGAAAAAGATACCAGCGAAATTTTCTGGATGGGTTCGTATAATGGCGGATTAATAAAATTAGATCCCGCAACCGTTGGAATCAATGAGGCAAAAAATGAATCATTTTCTATTAAAAATGCATTTTTACAAAATGATGTTTTTACGTTTGAGCTTTCAACAGAAGCAGAAAATTATTCGGTTTATGATTTACAAGGCAAATTAGTTTCGGCTTCAAAAATGAAAAGTTTAAACTATCCAATTCCAACACAAAATTTATCTGGGATTTATGTATTTCTATTTACCAATGCAGATGGAAAACAAATTAGTATTAAGGCTTTTGTACCTTAAGTTTAATTCGCTCTTCTCTATTGGCTAATTCCCAAGCAGTATAAAAAACTAATCGTGTTATTTTCTCCATTTTATCAAATTCAATCTTATCAAAGGTGTCGGTTGGTTTATGATAATCGTCATGCACGCCGCAGAAATAAAAAATAACCGGAATATTATTTTTAGCGAAATTATAATGATCACTTCGGTAATAAAATTTATTCGGGTCTTTTGGATCGTCGTACATATAATCCAACTGGATTTTAGTATTTTCTTCATTGACTTTTTCAGAAACTTCTTTCAAATCATCACTCAACATTTCTGATCCAATTACATAAACATAATTAGGGTCATTTGCATATTTTTCGTCTCTCCTTCCAATCATATCAATATTCAAATCAGCCACAATATTTGATAATGGCACCGTAGGATTAAGTGTAAAATATCTGGAACCTAATAAGCCTTTTTCTTCTCCCGAAACTGGCATAATAATAATGCTTCTCCTTGGACGATTTCCGGCTCTTACCATTTCCATAAAAGCCTGGCCTATTTCCAAAATAGCAGCGGTCCCCGATCCATCATCGTCTGCGCCATAATATATATCCTTGCCCTGAACTCCTAAATGGTCGTAGTGTGCCGTTATAATAATTACCTCGTCCTTTTTATCAGTTCCCTCAATAAATCCAATTACATTTTCTGTTTTTACATCCGAGCTAATTCTCTTAATTTTTATTTCCAGCGATGATTTAATTACAGGATATTTCTTCGGCCGCCCCCCGGAGTTTAATAAGCGGGTCAGTTCTTTTTTCGCGGCCAAATTTTTAGTTAATATCTCGTTTAAAAGTGTGTCGCCTATGTAAAAAAAGTTAGCTCTTGTTCTTTCTTTCTCCTCTTTAATGTCTCCTTTTAAAGTCATTGAAGGTTTTTCTATAAAATGATAGAAATTAGATTTTGAAGCAGAATAAGAATTTGAATAATAAAATACAGCTAATGCTCCTTTGTCTTTTGCAATAGCCGCTTTCTTTCTCATGTCATTTTTCCATTTAGAGGGTGTTTTTGTTCCTGAAATAAGATAATTACTGTCTTTTCCTATTGGTTCTCCTTCTAAAATTAAAATCACTTTTCCTTTTACATTTACTTTAGCGTAATCACTGTATTTTGGGTCATCTATTCCATATCCACAAAATAAAATTTCAGGAGCTGAGATGGCTGTGTCTTTAACCCCTAAAAAATAAAAATTCTTTAAAAATTTATGGGTAATTCCATCTAAAACAATCACTCCTTCTGGCTTCATTTCATTTACTTCAAAAACCTGAAAAAAGGAAGTGTCGTTGCCTGGTTTCATTCCAAACTCCTTCATTTTTTCAGCCAAAAAATTTCCGGCTAATTTCTGACCCTTTTTGCCTGTTTCTCTTCCGGCAAATTCGTCTGATGTAAGTGTTCTTAAATAGCTTTTTATTTCTTCTGATTTAATGGAGTTAGCCCCATTGTTTGGATTCGCTTTTTCTTGCGAAAAAAGAAATAAACAGGTTAGAGAAAAAAGTCCGGTAAAAATTGATTTTAACATTGAATTTTATTTACTCGATTAGCATGTCTTCCTCCTTCGAACTCTGTACTCAAAAATGTATCCACAATTTCTTTAGCTTCTTCAGCGCTAATAAATCTAGCGGGGAGTGATAAAATATTGGCATTATTATGGAGTCTAGCTAATGAAGCAATTTCACTCTTCCAACATAAAGCGGCTCTTATTCCTGCATGTTTATTAGCGGCCATACTTATTCCGTTTCCACTTCCGCAAATAAGAATTCCTAATCCAACTTGGCCTTTTTCGATAGCAATGGATACTGCGTGGGCAAAATCAGGATAATCAACACTGTCTAGCGAATATGTCCCTTTGTCCACTAATTCAAATCCTTTTTCAACTAAGTATGTTTTTAGTGTTTCTTTCAATTCAAATCCTGCGTGATCGCATCCAATTGCTAGTTTCATGGGTGTTTTAATTGTTTAAATGTTGTTCATTTCCTGTTTACAATGCATCATAAGTCTACAGCCTATTTAACCTGTGATAATATTCAAAAAGATTTCGCGTACTATCAAAAGATATAAGCGTGTTAATTAACCAGATTTAAACATAAAGAACGGAAAAAAATATGTAATTTTATCAATAATAACCTCCGCTAACAGTATGTTGAAAGGTCGTTAATTTGTTGATTTCATATTGTTTACTGGTTATTAACTGTTGGTAATTATTCATAAGTGGGTAAAACAACTAAAAATGAATGTTTGTTTAAACAGAGTTAACGCCCTAATAAAGGGACTTATAATAATAAAAAATGAAATTTAATATATTTAAGAGATGTCGAAAACTTAAAAACCATTTAATGTTTTTGTTTCTTGCATTAGCTGTAATTTCATATTCGCAACCAAAAACAAATGAAAACGGATATAATATTTTTTATTACACCAACGGCCAAAAATCGAGCGAAGGTAATCTTCGTAGTGGAAAACCAGACGGATTTTGGAAAACTTATTATGAAAATGGTAATATAAAATCTGAGGGAAGTAGAAAAGATTTCCAATTAGATAGTGTTTGGAAATTTTATAATGATCAGGGAAAAATAGTTAGTGAAATATCTTATTCAAAAGGTAAAAAAAATGGAATTCAAAAAACTTTTGATTTTGACGGAAAAGTAATTATCGCTGAGAATTATATAGAAAATAGTAAAGAAGGCGAACAAATTACTTATAGAAAAGACGGTTCAGTTGCCGCAAAAGTAATCTTTAAAAATAATGAAAAATCAGGGTCTGCTGTGGAATATGATTCCTTAGGAAATATTCAAACGGTAGAGGAATATGAGAATGGATTTTTAGCCAATTCACAGCGTTTAAATAGATTTGATGTTAAAGGAAATAAAGAAGGAAAGTGGATTGAATATTATGAAAACGGAAATATTAAATATGAAGGTCAATTTAAAGCAGGTTTAAAGGACGGAGTTTTTAAAGAATATAATAAAGATGGAACTTTAAATAAATTAGAAATTTTTGAAAATGGAATTGCAGATGCAGATAATAAAATAACAGTTTTTATTGATATTAGATCAGAATATCATCCTAACGGAAAATTAAAATTAATTGGTGGTTACAGTGAAAATAGAAAACATGGAATTTTTAGAGAATATAATGATTCCGGAAAAATAATTAATTCATTTATTTACGAATTTGGTATTAAATTATATGAAGGAATTATTGATGAAGTAGGTGTTAAACAAGGATCTTCTAAATTATTTTATCCAACTGGTGAATTACGTGCCGAAGGAACTTATGAAAAAGGATTAAAAACAGGTGATTGGAAATATTTATTTACTAATGGAAAAATAGAACAAAAAGGAAAATATAACTTAGATAAACCAAATGGAGCCTGGATGTGGTATTTTGAATCAGGATTATTAAAGAAGGAAGAATTATTTAGAAACGGTAAGGAAAATGGAACGATAATCGAATATGATACTTTAGGAAATATTATTACTAAAGGTGAATATATTTATGGTTTGCATGAGGGAATTTGGTATTATCATGTAGGTGATCATACGGAAGAAGGAAATTATAAAGACGGTGAAAAAGACGGTGTTTGGATTTACAAATTTATGAGCGGAAAAAAAGCTTTTGAAGGAAAGTATGTGAATGGTTTAGCTGAAGGAAAACATAAATATTATTATGAAAGTGGAGGGGTTAGAATAGAAGGTAAATATAAATTAGGTAGAAAACAGGGTCAATGGAAAAGATTTGATGAAGATGGTAAAATTGATTTTACTATAGATTATAAAAATGGTATAGAAGTTAAATATGATGGAATTAAAGTAAAAAAAGTACTTGATCCGACAAAAGAGAATTCGGTTGATTTATAATGAAAAATAAGAGTAAAGGAATAGCATTCGGCCGATTCGATGTAAAGCAAAAACTTAAAAAGGATTCGTATAATCAATACAGATTATATTACTTGATTGCTACCATTGTTTCACCATTTTTTTCTTTTTTAGTATTTGATGAAACTTCTTCTTTAAAAAATATTTACACTGATTTAACTATACCTATTTTATTTTTAGGAATTGGAATTTGGTCTTTTTATAACGAAACAATAAAGAAAAATCTTAAATATATATTTTTTATTTATTGTCTTTTTCTTTCAATTTATGCTTATTTAATTTATGCACATTCGGGTTATACCATAAATAATTTTCTGGGTTTCATGATTGCTTTTTTTGCTATTATGATTGGATTAAATGATCATCGTTTATCATTAACGTATTCTGTTTTTTGTTTAGGAATTATAGGTGTTAGTCATTTAATTTGGTTAGACGGAAAGCAACCTATTAATATAACGACTGAATTAACCGCACTTGGTATAATAGGTGTTGTAGGATTTGTAATTCATTATAACAGCTATAAATCGTTAAAAACAATTCTTTATAATGAAGGATTATTAAGTAATATATTGAATTCAACTGGAGATGGAATGTTGTTATTAGATGATACTAACACTATTTTAGATTTAAATAGAAAAGCAAAAGAATTATTTAAGATTAATGTCAATAAAAGTTTAGTGGGTAACGAATTAAATGGAATATTTAACCCATTAGAAATTACCAATGATAAACATGAATTTATTCGTTCCGATAGGTCTACATTTGTTTGTGAAGTAAGAAAAAACGCGATAGAATATCAGGGATGGAATTATACTATTTTTATTTTAGTTGATATTACGGAATTAAAAAAAACGAGTGAGGCCCTTAAAGAAAATGAAGAAAAGTTTAGGTTATTATTTGAGGCAACCAATGATGCTATTTTTATTTTGGAGAACGACCAAATTGTTGATTGTAATAATAAATCACTAGAGAGTTTTGGTTGTTCTATAGAGGATAAAGTAAATGAAATGAAAAAAGGATCAAGATTGGATGAAATGTCACCTAAATTTCAGCCAGACGGAAATCCATCATTTGAAAAGTTTAACATCAAAATAAAAGATGTTTTAGAGGGAAACTCCCAAATGTTTTATTGGAAATTTATGCGCAAGGATGGTGTTCTTTTTGATGCCGAAGTTTACTTAAATTCTTTTCAATTAAATAATAAAAATTTTATTCAAGCAATTGTTCGCGACATAACCGCCAGATTAAAAGCAGAGGCGGCACTAAAAGAAAGTGAAGATCGATTTAAAATGTTGTCAAATGCTACTATTGAAGGAATTATTTTCACCGAAGAGGGCACGATAATTGACTCAAACGAGCAGTTTGCCTTGATGTATGGTTTTAATAAACGAAATGAAGTAATTGGAAAAAACACAAATGATTTTTTATTTAGCGAATATGAAATTAGTAAAGTAAAAAGTATTATTGATTCTTCATCAGAGGAAAAATTTGAAGTTAAAAGCAAAAAGAAAAACGGAGAAGTAATCTGGGTAGAGTCTAAAGGAAGAATAATTCCATATCACGGAAGAAGACTTCGTGTTTCCGTTGTTTATGATATTACAGATCGTAAGTTAAAAGAACAACAATTGCAAGATAGCAGAGAAAGTTTTATGAATTTGACCGAACTTTCTCCAAATGGGTCGATTATTCATATTAACGGAATTATTCAGTATGCGAATCCAGTTGTTCTGAAATTTTTAGGTTATTCTAAAGTGGAGGAATTAATGGGAAAAAACATAACGAACCTACTTCCCACAGAACAGAAGTCGCGTTCTAAGGAAAGAATCCTGCAAATTTCGAGAGGAGAAAATGTAGGGTTTGTGGAATTCAATGTTATGGACAAAGAGGGAAAATATATTGAAGCAGGCGTTCAAAGCGTTCGAATTATATATAACGGTAAAGAGGCAATTCATGTAATTTTAACTAATCTGAGCCAACAAAAGGAGCTTCAAAAGGAAAAGTTAAGAGCCCAGTTAGCAGAAGAAACTAACGCGCTATTAGAAAAAGAAATTCAAGAGAGAAAAGAAACCGAACAAAGATTATGGGAAACACAAATGTTCACCACGAATATGTTTAATAGTTCTCTTGACATGATTATGGCTTCTGATAGAAATAATCTAATTACCCAAGTGAATAATGCTGTTTTTAAAACATTTGGTTACAACACACAAGAAATTATTTGCCTTCAACCGAAAGATCTTTATGCTTCTGAAGAAGATTTTGATGTGGTTCGGTTAAGCTTACTAGAGAAAGGAGTGTTTTCTGGTGAGATAAAAAATAGACATAAAAACGGTGAAACTTTTATTTCTTTTCTTTCAGCTTCTGTTTTAAGAAATACACAAGGAAAGATTATTGGTACGATGGGAATTTCGCGAGATATTACTGAGTCTTTGCGTTCACAACAAAAAATTCGAGAGCAAGATGCTAAAATCAGGTCGATATTTGATAATGCAGCAAATATGTTGATTTGGACCATTGATACAAATTATTGTTTGCTTTCTTTCAATCATAATTTCATTCAGGTTTTAAAAACTTATTTTGCTATCGAACCTAGAATAGGCATGAGTATGGCAGAAATTATTAAGCCCTTATTAAGCCAAGACCTATATGATTATTCTATTCAAAGTTTTGAAAAAACCTTTAACGGAAAAACAAGTGAACTAGAAGGGCCTTTTAAAACCAAAAACAATCAAACGATTTGGATTGAAACCTTCTTAAATCCAATTTTAATGGAGGGAGGGGCGATCAAAGAAATTTCCTGTATTAGTCATGAAATAACAGAGAAGAAGGCGTCTGAAAGCCAAATCAGACAATCTCTGAAAGAGAAAGAGGTTTTATTAAAAGAAGTACATCATCGCGTTAAAAATAATCTTCAAGTTATATCCAGTATATTAAATCTACAATCCTCATATGTTAAGGACGATCAAATACTTAGTATTCTTAGAGAAAGTCAAAATCGAATTAAATCTATGTCCTATATTCATGAAAGCTTATATCAAACAAAGAACTTCTCATCAATTAATTTTTCTGAATACATTGTAAATTTATCGAACAATTTATTCCATTCATACCAAATTTTTGATAATTTTATCGAGTTAAAACTAAAGGTAGACCCTGTTAATCTAAATCTTGATCAGGCTATTCCTTGTGGTTTAATTGTAAATGAACTCATCACAAATGCTTTGAAATATGCATTTAAAAATAAAAAAGCAGGTGAAATTTTCATTGGAATAAGCGAAAAAGAGAAAACAGTTTCCATCCAAATCGAGGATAATGGAGTTGGTTTGCCAGAAGGATTTAATTATTTGAAAACAGAAACACTCGGGCTTCAATTGGTAGCTACATTGGTAGAACAGCTAGACGGACAACTAGAATTGAAATCAGAGAAGGGGACAAATTATTTAATTACATTTGATAAATTGAATTAATAAGGATTTATGGCTAAAACATCGGTATTGGTAGTGGAAGATGAAAGTATTGTTGCTAAGGATATTCAGCAAAGTTTGATAAAACTTGGTTATAATGTGGTGGGAACGGCTTCAACCGGCGAAAAAGCACTTGCGCTTGCCAATGAATTGAGGCCAGATATTATTTTAATGGATATCATGCTCAAGGGACCAATGAGCGGTATTGATGCTTCTGCAGTGATTAAAAAAGACCTTGCTATTCCTGTAATTTTTCTTACTGCTTATGCAGACGAAAGCACACTTTCAAAGGCAAAAGTTACCGAACCTTTTGGTTATATTATTAAACCATTTAAAGAAATCGATTTACATACATCTATTGAGATGGCGCTTTATAAACATGGCAAAGAAAGAGACATTGTTAAGGAGCGAGATTTACTATATTCAATTGTAGAAAATAAGGATTCTAAAGACTACATTTTTGTAAAGTCTAATTCTCGATTAATTAAATTGAACACAAAAGAGATTTATTATATCGAAGCATTAAAGGATTATGTGGTTATCAATACACTCAATAGTCGCTATACTATTCATAGCACAATGAAGGAGATTGAAAAGAAAATGCCCACAGCTGATTTTATCCGAGTTCACCGCTCTTTCATTATAAGAATAGATAAAATTGCATCAATCGATTTACCAAATCTTATTTTAGAAAACGAAAAGAAAGTAATTCCTATTGGTGGATCTTACAAAGATGATTTAGTAAATCGTTTGAACTTGATGTAATTTATCGCGACACTAATTGGTAGTCGAGTTGTCTTAAAATCATATCTGCTTTCAATACTTTTATCATTACTTCTGTTCCTAATTTGTATCTGTCTTTTGTTTTTCTACCAATTATCGCAAAAGATTTTTCGTCATAATAATAATAATCATCCGACATTGAGCGCAAACTAATCATTCCTTCACACTTCTGCTCATCTGTTTCAACATACATTCCCCATTCTGTTACTCCAGTAACTACTCCTGAGAATATTTTACCAATCTTATCAGACATAAATTCAACTTGCTTGTACTTAACCGACATTCTCTCTGCGTCTGCTGCTTTTTTCTCTTGTCCCGAGCAATGTTTACAAAGTTTTTCTAGTTCGCCCTTAGCGTAGCTTTCTTTATCCTTTAAAAAGCTTTCTAGAATGCGATGCGCTAATAAATCGGGATAACGTCTGATAGGAGAAGTAAAGTGTGTATAATAGTCGAAAGCTAATCCATAATGACCAATATTGTTTACATCATAAATAGCTTTCGCCATGCAACGAATCGAGAAGTTTTGAATAACCTCTACTTCTCGTTTATCTTCTATAGAAGTAAATAGTTTATTTAGTGCCGTAGATAATTTTTGTTTATTCTTTACATCTAATTTATAACCCATGTGCTTAACAAACTCCATTAACTCACTTAATTTTTGATCCCCGGGCTCATCATGTATACGATAAACCATTGGTAACATTTTCTTTTTTGGATCTGGTCCGCCAATTAATCTAGCTACAGATTTATTGGCTAATAACATGAATTCTTCAATTAGTTTATTGGCATCTTTTTGTAGTTTAGTGTAAACACCAATTGGTTTTTTATTTTCATCTAAAATGAATTTTACCTCTGTGCTACTTAAATCCAGCGCCCCATTATTCATTCTTTTTTCACGAATAATTTTTGCTAATCGATCCATTTCGCGCACTTCAAATTGTAATTCATGATCGGCACCTTCAATTATTTTTTGTGCATCTTCATAGGCAAACCTTTTATTAGAACGAATAACAGTTCTTCCGTGCCACTCTTCTAAAACTTCTGCTCGAGTATTCATTTTAAATACAACCGAGAAAGTCAACTTATCTTCATCAGGACGTAGAGAGCAAACATTGTTAGATAAAATTTCAGGTAGCATTGGAACCACACGGTCTACCAAATAAACGGAGGTTGCCCGCTCTGTTGCTTCACGATCCACCAATGAACCAGGCGTTACATAATGAGAAACATCAGCGATGTGAACACCGATTTCATAAATAGCATTTTCTTTTTCACCATATATTACTTGAAAGGAAATAGCGTCATCAAAATCTTTTGCGTCATCTGGATCAATGGTAAAAGTGGTAATGCTTCGCATATCTCGCCTTTTCTTGACTTCCGCATCTTCAATATCGATGGGAATTTGATCAGCAGCTTTTTCTACATTTTCTGGAAACTTATAGGGTAAATCAAATTCTGCTAAAATGGCGTGCATTTCTGCTTCGTTTTGTCCCGCCTGTCCCAATACTTCTATTACCTCACCAAATGGACTATCTGCTGTTTCTGGCCAATCTTTAATTTTTACAATCACTTTATCACCATCTTTTGCCCCATTCAAATTATTGGCCGGAACAAAAATATCGACATACATTTTTTGATTATCAGCAACCACAAAACCATATTTACCATTCATACTTAATCTGCCTACGAATGATTCTTTACCTCTTTTCACTATAGAAAGCACTTTTCCTTCTTGTTTTTCACCTGAGCGCTCTTTCAAAACAACAAATGTTACGGTATCACCATTTAGTGAATGTTTTGCATTTTTTTTATCTACATAAATTTCTTTATCGAAATCATCACACTTTATAAAACCAGCTCCTTTTCTTGTGGTTTCTATGATTCCAGTATGCTCATCATCGAATCCTCCAGCAATACTATATTTTCCGTAGTCCGCCTTTTTTATCTTTTTTTCTTCTGCTAATTCATCTAAAATCACTTGTAAAAGATGTTTGTCTCCCTCTTCTTTTATATTCAATCCAGAGGCAATTTGTTTAGGATTTAAGAATTTACCTTTATGTTTGGACAAATAGATAAGAAGCTCTTTTTTAATATTTTGAAAATTTCTTTTAATATTAGTTGGTTCGTTTTTGCTCATTGGGCTTAAATATTCTCTAAAGATATTCTCTTTTATGAAACACGAAAAAAATTCACCTTATTCATATTCATAGGGCTTTGTTCACAACCTTTAGCCGAAACATCCTTCAAAAGAGATATTACATTTATTTTTAGAGTGAAAATGAAGCAAAAAATTAATATATTTGTTATTAGCTTGTTAGTAATAAATCCAACTTTTCAATTCTATTTTTCGTCAAAGTTCAAATGAAATTTTTTAAAAATAGTGTTATTGTAATTACAGCTATGGTGCTGTCGTTAAAATTATATGCAATACCACCAACAGTTGTTACTATTTCTTCAACAAATCCATTATGCGTGGGTGTTGACAATGGTAGCATTGTTGTTACTGCAACCGGAACAGGATTGCTTCTCTATAGTATAGATAATGGCGTAAACTTTCAAACCTCTAATGTTTTTTCCAACCTTACCGAAGGAAATTTTGATGTAGTTGTTCAAGATGGCACAGGAATTACTACACAAACAGTTGTGCTAGCTTACCAAAAAACGATTATTGCCGCTTTTGTTCCTAGTGTATTAGGGGGAAGCGCAGTTTTAGACGTTGATTTTTCCAATACTTCAACAGGAGCAACAGATTATAATTGGAATTTGGATGATGGAAATATGAATTCAACACAAACTAACCCGTCTTTCAGCTATGATATTCCTGGCGTTTATGACGTGAGATTAATAGCTTCCGATAATAATTGCCGCGACACGGCTTTTTCAACGATTACAGTTACTGGAATATCTTCGATTGGTGAAATTGCCAATATATTTTCTCCAAATGGAGACGGTGTAAATGATAATTTTTTTATTCCAACTGTAGGAATGAAATCTCTCGAGGTTTTTATTTATAATCGATATGGAAATATAGTTTATGAATGGTCAGGAAAAAATGGTTACTGGGATGGACATACCTACCCTGCGGGACAAGCCGTGCCTGATGGACACTATTTTTATTACTTAAAAGGCTTAGGTTTTGATCAAGTAGAATATGATTTGAACGGTCAATTGACCATACTGAGAAATAGTAATTAAATAAAAAAAGTTTAAATTCGCTAAAAATTAGCACAAAATAAATTAAGTATGTTACCATCAAAAGTTGAATCAGCTTTAAATAAACAAATCGAAATAGAGGCGTTTTCGTCACAGTTTTATTTAGCAATGGCTTCTTGGGCAGAAGGGAACGGGTTTAATGGAACCGCACAATTTCTTTATACCCATTCTGATGAAGAAAGAATGCATATGTTGAAGCTGGTTAAATATGTAAACGAAAGAGGAGGAAAAGCAGTTGTTCCCGCCCTGAAACAACCACCAAAAACCTTTAATGGTTTAAATACTGTATTTGAATTACTGTTAAAGCACGAAATAATGGTTTCGTCAGAAATCAATAAAGTAGTGGATGTAACACTTAAGGAAAAAGATTATTCTACCCATAATTTTATGCAATGGTATGTTGCTGAACAAATCGAAGAAGAAGCTTTAGCTAGAACAATCATGGACAAACTGAAAATGATTGGAGCTGATAAAGGAGGCCTTTATTTATTTGATCGTGATATAATGGGAATTAAAGTTGCTTCTGGAGCCGCTCCTGCTGCTGGAAAATAAAGATGAATGATTATATGCGAATTTTTCTATTCGTCATATTTCTTATAGTGCACCCAATCATTTTTTCTCAAAAAGGAGGAAAAACGGAGGATGGAAAAAGTACTTTTAATCAAAAGTCGCCAAGTAAAAAGCATAAGAAATTAAGCGGTTCATTTGTTGTAAGGGAAAAAAAGAAATCTCAAAAAAAATACGGAGACTCTTTCAAATCTTCTACTGATAGAAAAAGTAATGATAAGCAAAAAGATTTTTTTACAAGTTCAAAATCCGGACGAAAACCAGCAAAACAAGAAGATTTTTTCACCAGTAAAAACAGTAAACACAAATTTAAAAAGCAAGAGGATTTATTTACAAGCCGTAGTAATAAAAGAAAAATAGTTACTTCAGATAGCTTTGTGGGAAAATCAAAGAAGAGGAAAAAACAAAAGAATAAAGAAGATTTTTTCAAAGACTCTTCTCCACATAAATCAAAAGATCGTGGTATTGGAAAAGAGTCTAAAAAGGATAAAAAATCAAAAGATAGTTTTGCGGTAAACGATCGAAAGCAGGAGAAAGAAAAACGGAAGAAACTTAATAATCCACCTGTATTAGGCTTACCAGAATACATGCTTCCAAACAAGTAATTTGAAAAACAAATGATTATGTGTTTGGCATTGTTTTCGCTTAATACATAGAGCAAATTAAAAAGTTTCAAAAATGCAGACATTAATTTTACTATCTTTCGAAACAAAAAACAAGTTTTTTCAGTAATACATGCTGAGGTTAATACAAATATCGTTTCTAAGTTTAATTGCTCTTGCTTTGGTGTCCTTCATTCAGCCGAATAGGGATGTAAATTTAAGATATAAGGCTGTATTTGTATATAAATTTGCTCAATATGTGGACTGGCCAAAATCATTTAAAACGGGAGATTTTATCATCGGTGTATTTGGTGACGAAAAGTTGTATACCGAAATGCAAACTACCTATTCAAACAAAATGATAGGTAATCAAACCATAAAAATCAAAAAATTTGATGCCCTAGACGACATTGAACAATGTCATATTTTATTTGTTGCTGAAAAAAACAGCGATAAAATTGTAGACTTGGTAAAAAAATACAAATCTAAAAGCACTTTAATTGTATCGGAGAAAGAAGGTAAAATGAAAGATGGATCGGTGATTAATTTTGTGTGGAGAGACTCAAAATTGAAGTTCGAAATAAGTAAGACGAATGCCGAAAAGCATAAATTAACAGTTGGACAATCATTAACTAGTATTGCAGAAAAAGTAGAATGAAAAGTAGTATTACCATATTATTCTTGCTTCTAATCTCCCCACTGGTGATTGGACAAAACTTGCTTGATCAAGCAATGAAGGCTTACCAAGCACAAGACTATAAGAACGCCATGAAGTTAATTGATTCAACAGTGGAGAGTGAACAGTCAATAAACGATCCTTATGCTTGGCATTTGAAAGGTTACATTTACAAAGATTATTTCAAGAAAGTGGAAAATGAGGTGTCTACTTCAGAAAATAGATGGATTGCCCTCCAGGCTTATGTAGCCTCTAAAAAACTCGACAGTAAAAATGAATACATAGAAAACAACCTTGGAAATATTAAATATTTAGCGGTGAGTTATTACAACGATGCTGTAAGAAACATGGATACGGTTAATTATAAAAAGGCAGAAGACTTTTATTCGAAATACAAAGAATATTACCTCTTGTTCGACCCAGTAATGAATTATAACAAGGCGGATATTTCTTTTTATAATGCCTTAGCTACAGTTTCAGCTAAGAAATATGATTCTAGAAATTTAGCTACAGATAAATATTTTGATGAAACGATTAATACCTTTAAAAAAGTATTAGATATCGATTCAGCTGAGTGTTTTGCAAACGAACAAATGGGTATTCTATATTACAATAAAGGCGTTGATTTGATTATGAATATTGATATTGAAAATATTTATCCTTCAGAAATTCTTAAAAAACAAGAAGAGTGTAATGAATACTGGAAAGTAAGTTTACCGTATTTATTGAGAGCATACCGTCATTGCCCAGGAACTCCTGAAGAAAAGTTCACCATCATTGAAGGAATAAAAGGAATCTATTGGGGAATGGACATGAAAGAGAATTTCGACCTTTGGGATAAGGTTCAGAAAAAAACAGATTCAAACGGAGACAATTAATCTCCGCTTTTCCCAATGAAAAAATCAAGATTTACAATAGGTAAAAAAATCGGCACTGGCTTTGGTGTAGTTATCTTTTTTATCATCGTCATCTTTTCGGTTACCATCCGAAATGTAAATACCGGAACAGAAATCTTCGAAGAAAGCAAAGCGCTTAATGAACGAATTACAACGGTTGAAGCCCCATCCTTAAATGAAATCATCGAATTAAATGAAAAGATTGGTAAATCAAAAGAGCTTATCACCAAATGGGCGACCGTTCAATTGAAAGACGAAGACCGCGATAAAGTTGTTTATAAAGATTTGGTTGAAAAAGAAGTTCCGGCAATCAAAAAAAGAATCATCAAACTCATTGAATACTGGCCAACGAAAGAACAGGAAATCATTCAGCAAGCATTCCAAGATATTGATGCTCTATTTACACTACATAAAGAAATTACTGTCACTCTATTCACCTTTACCAGTTATGAAGATGCTTCGCTTCGTTTTTTATGCGAAGTGATGGTAGAAACAGGAGGTGTAATTGATGTTAAAACCCAAAAGGTGCATCAACTTCTTGGCGACTTGAGAAAAAGGCAAGAACTTAGAAAGCAAGAATCACTTAAACAACAAAACAAAAGAAGTAAAGAAACCATGCATTCTTTCAATGCCTTGTTTTGGATCGTGATTATTTCAGGAACTTTACTAGTTATCGGAAGCATTTTGATAGCCACTTTTACAACACGCTCAATCGTTCGCCCTATTCAGAATTTAAAAAGAATGTTATTAATGCTTGGCCGCGGAGTTATTCCAAAACATAAAATGGAAATCTCCAACGATGAGATTGGTGATATGTCTATCGCATTAAATAAGTTGGTGGAAGGATTTAAACGTACTACAGACTTTTCAAATCAAGTGGGTATTGGTAATTTCAGTTATAAATATGAGCCCTTGAGTGATGAAGATGTTTTAGGTCATGCTCTTTTAAAAATGCGCGATGATCTTGCCGAAAATGAAAGAATTCTTGAACAAAAAGTAATTGAAAGAACAGAAGAAGTCGTTCGTCAGAAAGAAGAGATTGAAAAACAACGACAAAAATTAGAAGAGCTTTATAAAGATGTTACCGATAGTATTCGATATGCGAAAAGGTTACAAGACTCGATTCTTCCCCCTGATGCGGCCATTCGAAAAATGCTGCCAGAATCGTTTGTTTTGTTTAAACCAAAGGATATCGTAAGCGGAGATTTTTATTGGTTTTTTGAAAGAAATGATAAAATCTTATTTGCCGCTGTAGATTGTACTGGACATGGTGTTCCAGGTGCATTTATGAGTTTAGTAGGGGCCAATGCTTTAAATCAAGCCGTGAAAGAGAATGATATTGTTGAGCCTGCAAAAATTTTGGAAGACTTAAACCGCTTCTCATCAGAAGCCCTTAACAAAAATGCAGACAGTTCAGTTCGAGATGGAATGGATTTAGCTTTATGCGCTTTTACCAAAGGAAGTGAAGAAATGGAGTTTGCAGGAGCCAACAATCCGCTCTATATAGTTCGCAACAAACAATTAATTCATGTTAAGCCCGATAAATTTGCGATTGGCGCATTTGAACCAGGAACTAAAAAGTATACCAATCATAAAGTGAAATTGTTAAAAGACGATGTGGTTTATGTTTTCTCGGATGGATTTGCTGATCAGTTTGGAGGAGACAAGGGTAAAAAGTTTATGTATAAACAATTTAAAGACCTTTTAGTGAGCATTTCACATCTTTCTATGCCACAACAAAGAAATGCTTTAGAACACGCTATTGAGAGCTGGAAGGGAACCTTTGAACAAGTCGACGACATCCTTGTTATAGGTGTTAAAATCAACTAATCATTGAACAATATTAATTTTCAACTGTACCACAACAAAAAGGCTTTATTATTCGTAATATTGATAGCCAGAAATGAATCCAGAAAAAAACATAGCTTATAACGACCTAATCGGTAAACTGGATTCCTTTATTCGAAAGTATTATACTAATCTTTTACTCAAAGGAACTTTATTATTTATTGGTGTTTCCATTGGTTATTTTATTTCGGCTATACTTTTAGATTATTTTTTTGATTACGGTACTACCGGAAGAACATTTCTATTTTTTACTTTAATAGGAACTTTATTGATAGCGGGATATTTTTGGATAATCACCCCTTTATTGAAAATATATCGTCTAGGAAAAATCATTTCGTATGCCCAAGCTTCATTATTAGTGGGTGAACATTTTGAGGCTATAAAAGATAAAATATTAAACACGCTTCAATTATTCGAAAACTCTCAGTCAGTAGAAAACGTCGTTTTATTAAGAGCGGCCTTAGACCAAAGAATCACGGAACTAAATCCCATACCATTTAACAATGCAATTAACTTAAAAGAAAACAGAAAATATTTACGCTACGCATTGCCGCCAGTACTTGGTTTATTAGTTATTCTTTTAGCTTCTCCTCGTTTTTTATCTGAAGGAGCAGATAGATTATTCAATTACAGCGAAGAAATTGAAAAGAAAGCATCTTTCGAGTTTAATTTACAAAACAAAAGCCTGATTGTTCCTGAAAATTCCGATTTGTTAATTGAATTGGAGTTATCAGGCGAACAAATTCCAGAAGTAGTTTTTATAGAAACACAAGGCTATGAATACCGAATGGATAAAACCGATAAAAGAAGATTTTCATACTTGATTAAGAACATTGGTAAAAATCAAAAATTCCGCTTTCAAGCAGACGGTTTTAATTCTGAGGAATATGAAATCACTACTATTCCAAATCCATCATTACTTAATTTCGAAGTTTCTTTAGATTATCCTTCTTACACCGGAAAATCAGATAGCAGAGTAAGTAATATTGGAGATATTACTGTTCCTCAAGGAACAATAATGAAATGGTATTTTACAACCAAAAACACCAACGAAATAGAGTTTGTGGCAAATGATAGTTTAGTGAAGTTAAAACCCGAAATGAATCAGTATTTCTCATTTACCACTAAGGCGGGCCAATCATTTGTTTATTATGTTCGATCGGTTAATGAGCACATGAAAGCGAAAGATTCTTTGGCCTATTATGTCAATGTAATTCCTGATAATCATCCAGCAATTGGTGTTTCTGAACAACAAGACAGTACCAGCAGAAAATTGAAATATTTTATTGGAGATATTTCAGATGATTATGGGCTTTCAAAACTCACATTTAATTATCGATTTGTTGAAGGTGGAGATTCCATTCCTAGCGCAAAAGAACTTAAGTCTGTTCTTGTTCCAATTTCTAAATCTGTTTCAGCTGATGAATTTATTTATTTTTGGGATATGACCGGTATGAGAGTAATGCCTGGTGATCAAATTGAATATTATTTTACGGTTTGGGATAATGACGGAATTAATGGCCCTAAATCCACTCGTTCAATGGCGAGAATTTTTAAAGCGCCAACGCTAGAAGAAATTGCCGAGAATACTGCCTCCAATAATAAAGAAATCAAGGACGAAATGAATCAGGCAGTAAAAGATGTTAAGAAGCTTCAGAAAGATATGAAGGAAATGAAAACCGACCTTCTTAATAAGAAAAACATGTCGTGGCAGGACAAGGCCAAAATGCAAAACCTTTTAGACCAGCAGAAGCAACTGCAGAATAAAATGGAGAATCTTCAAAAGAAGAATGAAAATAATAATTTTCAAAAATCTGAATTCACCGAAACAGACCCCGAAATTTTAGAAAAGCAAAAGCAATTGGAAGAACTTTTCGAACAATTAATGACAGATGAAATTAAGAAGCTTTATGAGGAACTAGAGCAATTACTAGAACAAATGAATAAGGATAAAGTTCAAGAAAAATTAGAGGAAATTGAAAAGTCGGATGAGTTAATTAAAAAAGAATTAGATCGTGCTTTAGAACAATTCAAAGAAGCCGAATTTCAAGAAAAGTTAACGGAGGTTATTGAGAAAATGGATAAGCTTGCCCAAGAACAAAAAGATCTTTCAGAAGAGTCTAAAGAAAAAAATGCGGATAAAGAAGTCTTAGAAAAAAAGCAAGATGAACTAACGAAGGAATTCGATAAGCTCAAAGAAGACATGAGAGAAATGGAAAAAATGAACGAGGAATTAGAAAAAGAACATAATCTCGAAGACACCAAATCAAAAGAAGAGGAAGTAAGCAAGGAACAAAAGGAAAGCAAAGAAAATCTAAAGCAGAATCAAAAGAAAAAAGCTTCCGACTCACAGAAAAAAGCAGGAGATAAAATGAAAGAAATGGCCGACCAAATGGCGGCAATGCAACAGCAGATGCAACAGGAATCAATTGAATTAGATATTGCAGCTTTGCGCGCTTTATTAGAGAACTTAATTTCTCTATCATTTGATCAAGAGCAATTAATGGCAGACTTCTCTAAACTTACACCTAAGGATGGAAAATATGTAAAATTGGGACAAAAACAACGCAAGCTTAAAGACGATATGCGAATGATAGAGGACTCAATTAATGCATTAGCAAAAAGAATTCCTGACCCTATGTTTCAGTCACATGTTTCACATGAGTTGGAATTAATTAATCAAAATATGGACGATGCTATATATAATATTGGAGAAAGAAAAACAACAACAGTAGGAATGCATCAGCAACAAGCGATGACATCTGTTAATAATTTATCCTTGATTTTATCAGAGATGTTGGATGCCTTAAACGCAGAAAACAACAGTAAAAGTGAAAACGAAGGCGATGGGCAATGCAATAAGCCCGGAGGAAAAGGTAAGCCGAAAGATGGAAAAAGCGGAAAAGATGGTCAATCGGGGGATAAACCTGGATTTAAAAAAGGAGAAGGAAGTAGTCCAGAATCTATTCGTAAAATGCAAGAGTCTTTAGCTAAGCAATTAGAGAAACTAAAGAAGGATCTTGAAGACGCTAAAAAGCAAGGTAAAACACCAGGAGGAGTAAAAGATGGAAGCGATGGTAAGGCCGGCAGTGGATTGAGTAAAGAATTAGCAGAAACCGCAGCTCAACAAGAAGCGCTAAGAAGAAAATTGCAAGATTTGGCTAACGAGCTGAACAAACAAGGAAATAATTTCGGAAACGATTTTAAGAAGATCGCTGATGACATGGAAAAAACAGAAGAGGACATTGTAAATAAAAGAATTACAAACGAAACCATTAATCGTCAAAAAGACATTATGACTAGACTTTTAGAGTCAGAAAGAGCCATGCGTGAGCGTGAGTTTGACGAGCAAAGAAAATCTAACGAGGCAAAAGATGAAGAAATAAGTAACTCTTTGCAGTTTTTGGAGTATAAACGGAAAAAGGAAAAGGAAGTAGAGCTTTTGAGAACAATCCCTCCTGCTCTTCAACCTTACTACAAAAACAAAGTGAACGATTACTTTAATCTTATCCGATAAGGCCTATGAATAATCAATACACGGGAGCTATTCAAAAAATAAATTTCGACTCCTCCGTTGAAAACTTACGATTGGTAGAAAAACTAATCGATCAGGTTTGTGAAGAGTATCATGTTAACCAAGATTTTTATGGAAACATTTTGATAGCCCTTACTGAGGCCGTTAATAACGCTATTCTACATGGTAACAAATCAGAGAAATCAAAAAAGATTTTTGTTTCTTTTGAACCACACCAAACAAATTTACTTTTTACTGTAGAAGATGAAGGTGATGGTTTCAATTACGACACCCTTCCCGACCCCACCGATCCTGAAAATATAGATAAACCAAGTGGCAGAGGCGTTTTCTTAATGAAACATCTTGCCGATAAGGTGAACTTTCATAACAATGGAAGAAAAGTAGAATTGACATTTACCATTTCAGCAAACTGATTTAATGAAACCGGCTCCAAGGAATATCCATTTTCATCTACAATCAAAAAAATATTCGCTTAGCCAAAAAAGGCTCATTTCGGCCTGGATTAATCAGTGTGTTGAAAATCAATTATTTATAATCGGAGAAATAAATATCATTTTCTGCACTTCAAGTAAATTATTGAAAATCAATCAGTTACACTTAAATCATAATGATCATACCGATATTATCACCTTTGATCATACCATTGGAAACATCATCAGCGGAGATTTATTTATTAGTATTGAGCGTGTCCGGTCTAATGCTATAGAGTTAGGAGTTGCATTTACAGATGAAATATTAAGAGTCATTATTCATGGTGTTTTACACCTAATGGGATTCAAGGATAAAACCGCTGCTTCTCGAAGAGAAATGAGAGCAAAAGAAGACCAATGCTTATCTTTGTTTCATCAAAAGTTCCACGTGAAACATTAATGTTTTCTCAATCATACGACATAATAGTAGTGGGTGCCGGTCATGCCGGATGTGAAGCTGCAGCCGCAGCCGCTAACCTTGGTTCCAAAGTTTTATTAATAACGATGGACATGACTAAGATTGCCCAGATGTCATGCAATCCCGCAATGGGAGGAATTGCAAAAGGGCAAATCGTACGTGAGATTGATGCTATGGGAGGATACTCGGGAATTGTCACAGACAAATCCACCGTTCAGTTCAAAATGTTAAATGTATCTAAGGGCCCTGCGATGTGGAGCCCAAGAGCACAATGCGATCGAGCACTCTTTACTCATCATTGGAGATCGATGCTAGAGAAAACTCCGAATCTCGATTTTTGGCAGGACGGCGTTGAAAGACTCTTAATAGAAAATGGAGAGCTTAAAGGAGTAATTACCGGACTAGGAATAAAGATCCATTCAAAGGCTGTTGTTATCACAAGTGGAACCTTTTTGAATGGAATAATACATATCGGAGAACGTCAATTAAAAGGTGGCCGAATTGGAGAAAAGGCATCTTACGGAATCACAGAACAACTCATGGAATTAGGTATGGAGACCTCCAGAATGAAGACAGGAACGCCCCCAAGAATTGATGGCCGATCTATCGATTATTCAAAAATGGAACTACAAGAAGGAGATGTAAACCCATCGTCTTTTTCTTTTCTCGATACACCAAAACCAGCAAAGCAATTGCCGTGCTGGATCGTTTATACCAACGAAGAGGTACATGCAGAACTCCGTAAAGGATTCGATCGATCGCCCATGTTTAATGGAACTATTACTGGTACTGGTCCTCGATATTGTCCATCCATTGAAGATAAAATAAACCGCTTTGCAGAGCGTGTGCGACATCAGCTTTTTGTAGAACCAGAAGGTTGGGATACTTGCGAAATATACTTAAATGGCTTCTCTACTAGTCTTCCCGAAGACGTTCAAATGAATGCTTTGAGAAAAGTACCAGGACTTGAAAATTGCAAGGTCTTCCGCCCAGGATACGCCATCGAATACGATTTCTTCCCTCCTACCCAACTCTACCATTCTTTGGAATCAAAACTGCTTCCTGGATTGTTTTTGGCGGGTCAGGTTAATGGAACAACTGGCTATGAAGAAGCGGCTTGCCAAGGTTTAATGGCGGGTATTAATGCTCATCAAAAGGTGGCAAATAAAGAGGTTTTGGTGCTGAAAAGATCTGAAGCATACATCGGAGTTTTGATTGATGATCTTGTTACAAAAGGAACAGAAGAGCCTTATCGGATGTTCACTTCACGTGCCGAATTCCGCATTCTTTTGCGTCAGGATAATGCCGATTTAAGATTGACCCCAATTGCTCATGCTTTAGGTTTGGCTTCGGATGAGCGCTTAAAAAAGGTTCAAAACAAACTTGCAGCAACGGATAGAATCGTAGATTATTTTAAAAAGACAAGTGTAGACCCGCTCGAAATAAATGAGACTTTGATTGCTTCCGGCACAGACCCCATCCGACAGAAAACAAAAATGTTTACTGTTTTAAGTCGCCCACAAGTCACTATTCAGGATATTATAAAAGCCAATTTTGGTGTAAAAACTTTGTTGGCTGAACTCGATATTGAAGAAACTGATGTGGTAGAACAAGCCGAGATTCAAATGAAGTATGAAGGCTATATTTTGCGCGAACAAGAACTCGCCAAGAAAATGGAAAGACTCGAGGACATCGTTCTTCATGACGATTTTGATTATAAATCTTTGGGGTCGCTTTCACTCGAAGCGCGCGATAAACTATCTAAGGCCCGACCTCAAACCATTGGTCAAGCTTCTCGCATAAGTGGAATCAATCCAACTGACATTTCTGTACTTTTAATCTACTTAGGCCGCTAATGTTCCACGTGAAACCAAAATATTTAATCTTAATGCCTAGGCTGAGATCACCCTATGTTTTGGATAAAAGGGTTGTTTTTTCCGAGAAAGTGTCGGAAATGGAAGAAAAAAACCATGCCTTGGAAAGCCTTGGTATCACAGGGTTTCTGAGCATCAAGACACTAAAAAATCCATTTTTACGTTCATTTTCCATGAAATGGAAGCTTTTTGCCTCACTCCTACTTTTAAATACAATTTGTTTTGGTCAACTAGAACCAGTTGCAATTGGTGAATGGAAAATTCATATGCCAACCAAAAACGCTAAAGATGTTACCAAGGCGGGAAACAAATACTATGCTGCTTTTACAAACGGAATTCAGATTTATGATAACGAAGATGGTTCGCTTGAACTTTTAAGTAAAACAAATGGTCTTTCTTCAATCGGAGTTTCTCAAGTAGAATTTGACCCAATTTCTGGAAACGTAATTGTTGGTTATCTAGATGGTAATCTTGATTTGATTTCTTCAGTAGGAGAAATTTATAATATGAGCGATATTAAAAGAAGCAATATTCTTGGTGACAAAACCATTTACAATATTGTTGCTATTAATAATCTAATTTATCTCTGCACAGGTTTTGGTATCGTTGTTTTAGATGCAACATCCAAAGAAATAAAAGATACCTATATTTTTGGCCCTGGTGGCACAAATATTAAAGTGAATAGTGTTTGTTCTGATGGAACAAAACTCTTTGCTGCTACTGATGAAGGTTTGTTTTCGGGAATTTTAAGCAATCAATTTCTTTCTAATTATACCTCATGGACTAAAGACCTTACATTGAATTCAGCCGCAGAAAACGGCCCTTTTAATCATATTGCTTATCATGCAGGAAGATTATTTATCTCACGTACTATAAACGGAAACAATAATGATTCTGCTTATGTTTTTAATGGGAGTTGGTCTTATTTCACACCTGCTTTTGGAAACGAAGTCAATAAATTAAAGTCAATTGGGGATAAGCTTTTATACATAGGTAGTGGCTCTGTTGCGCTTTTTAATCAATCAATGGTGATGAGTTCAGATATGTTTGGCTATACATTTGATTATATCGACGGGTCAGATGCTGATTATAGCGCTGCAGAAAATCAATTTTACATAGCTGATAGAAGAAATGGGTTAACACGAGGAGTTAACACCTGGAGCAATGAAAAAATTTCACGGGATTCACCCTATACTCTTGGATGTGCGCATATCGCAGCTCAAGACGGAACGGTTTTGATTGCACATGATGGTTTTGCTGGTGTTAATGGACTTAATAGTTTTTCAAAAGCAATGTTTTCAGGCTCAATTAACAATAAGTGGCTGAATTTTAATGATTTAACAGAACCTTTAATGAGTGGTGATTCAATATTTGATGCAGTTTCAGTGTGTATTGACCCAAAAGATAAGTATCATTGGTATTTTGGTACATATTCCTACAAAGGACTTTTTGAGATTTTAGATGGAGAAATAGTAAATGTTTTTGATGAATCAAATTCTGCTATTGGCAACGCAGGAATTATAGGTTATAACGCCATCTCTTCGATGGATATTGATGATGAGGGGAATTTATGGATGATAAATTCTAAGTCTTCCGTTCCACTGATAGTGAAAAAGAAGGATAATACTTGGACTAGCATTGACATTGGAGCGACAATGAAAAATCGAAATATTTACGATTTAGAGGTGGGTAAATCAGGTTTTATTTGGGTGGCGGCTCCAACAGGAAATAATATTGGCGGTCTTTTGGTTTATAATACCAATGAAACGATTGATAATATTTCTGATGATCAATCTTATTTTTATTCAACTGGATTAGGAACGGGCAATTTGCCTTCACAAGATGTGAAATGTGTTTTAGAGGATTTGGATGAGGAGATTTGGATTGGCACAGCGAGTGGATTAGCTGTTATTTATAATCAAGAAGCGGCTTTTACAGGGTCTAATTCTGACGCGCAGCAGATTTTGATAGAACAAGACGGTAATGTTCAGGTTTTAATGGAAAACGAAGTAATTACCGATATTGAGGTTGACGGTGCGAATAGAAAATGGGTTGCTACAGAAGGTTCTGGAGTGTTTTTGTTATCTGAAGACGGACAACAAGAAATCCTTCGCCTAACAAAGGAAAACAGCCCTCTTTTTTCAAATATCGTTTATGATATTGCCATAGATCAATACAACGGTGATATTTATTTTGCCACATCAGATGGAGTTTTATCTCTTAGGTATACTGCCACCGGTTCCATGGATGCCTATCAATCTGTTTTTGCTTTTCCAAATCCTGTAAATTCTGATTATGATGGAATTGTAGCCGTGAAAGGATTATCAAAAGATTCGGATTTTAAAGTAACTGACCTAACTGGCAATATTGTATTTCATGGAATTTCATTGGGAGGCCAAGCAATTTGGGACCTAAAAGATATTTCAGGTAATAGAGTTAGTACAGGAGTTTATTTGATATATTGCAACAGTGAAAGTGGAGCAAAGGATGCTGTCGCTAAATTGTTAGTAATTAATTGAGTGTTAAAGGACTGCATAGATGGCCTAATAGTAGATAAAACCAAATTCAAAGACAAGTCTTTGATTATCAAGGTTTTAACAAATAATGGTGAGCTTGTTTCAGGTTTGTTTTATGAGGGAAGTTCCAAATTACCCATTCAATTTTTAAATTTCTACCAGATAACTGCCACTAAAAGTGGTAAAGATTTGCTTTTGATGAAGGATGTTCAATTAAGCTCAAATAGGACTTATTATGAGTTTTCTCCATCCGTTTCTGATCAATACTACGTTGTTGCTGAGTTATCGCGGGTTTTATTTAGAGAAGAAGACCCTGGGAAGGATATTTTTTCATTTTTAGATGTGGAGTTAAGGTATTTTACGGGAGAATTTAATCCTGATTTTCATCTATTATTTTTAGCCAAATTAATTGTTATTTACGGCTATATGCCACAGGCTCCATATGAAGGAGAAATATTTGATTTTAGAGAGGGATATTTTAGAAATGATCCGCCTGGTCATCCTGATTATTGTGATGCATATTTAATTGCAAGTGTTTTTGATTTTACCAATGGAAATACATCAAAATTGTCGCTTGTTAACGCAAAAGATCGTTATGTTGTATTCACGCAACTTCTTCGTTTTTTAGAACTTCAAAAAGGAATTAAAATTTCCTTGAAATCCATCGAAATCCTCAGAGAGATTAGAGATTAATTACCCCATTATTTTATTCACTTAATCTTGACAAAATCAAGGTAATAATTCTGTTTAATTTTTTATACAAAATTTTACAATTGATTTTTTTTGATATGAAAGGTTCGTTTATGGTGAAAAACTTAGATTTTTCAAATTTTTGATTGAATACGTATAAAATACGTTTTTATTAGTATTTATTATTGCTTATTCTGAAATTTGTTTTATATTTACAGTATTAAATACGTATTATTGATTTTAATTACTTGATTATTATGGATATAAATTTAGGCCTACAAGTTCGAAAACAAATGAAATTAAAAGGCTTTAAACAGTCGGATTTAGCCAAGGACTTAGGTCTTCACGCAAGGTCTATTCCCCAATTTATTAGAAGAAAGCACTATAATACCAAAATGTTAGTACGACTGTGTAATATTTTGGAACATGATTTCCTACAATATTTGTATGCAGATTCAGAAAGTAACGCAGTTCTTCAAAGGATAGAGCAACTAAAGAAGGAAAAAGAGGGTTTAACAAAGGAAGTAGCGTTTCTAAAGAATGTAATCAATAAAATCAAGTGATTTGCTTTACTTTTACAGAATAAAATTTAGGATTATGAAAAAACTGTTTACAATAATTGCTTTATTCATTGGGTTGTCTAGTGTCAACGCACAGTACACAACAACCAATATTATCACTGGTTTGGATTATCCTGTTGCATTGGATATTGCCCCAGATGATAGAATGTTTCTTACATTAAAGGGAGGTGGAAATGACCCTGCAGCAAATGCAAAAGTTGAAGTTTATAATGGAAACGGAACCTTACAAGCTATCCTATGGGATTTTACAGATAGTGCAGAAATTTACTTCGAACGAGGTGTCTTAGGAGTAGAATTAGATCCAGATTTTAATACGAATCATTATGTATACGTTTTTTACAATCATAAAATTACTACTAGTCGTATTCGTGTAGTTCGATTTACTGAATCCAATGGAGTTGGTTCTAATCCCACGATAATTTTTGATTTAGCTGATCCATACACGGCAGGTAATCATACAGGGGGAAATATTCACTTTGGACCAGATGGTAAATTATATATTTCTATTGGTGATAGAGCAACTACATCAAATTCTCAAGACATTACTAATAATCCTTTTGGTAAGTTTTTAAGATTAAATGCAGACGGAACTATTCCAACCGATAACCCATTTTATGATGATGGAAATCCTGCTGTTGGAAATGATGATAGAATTTGGTCTTATGGACATAGAAATGCGTTTGATTTTACTTTTTCTTCATTAAACGATTCTATGTATTCTGCAGAAAATGGTTGGAATACTTGGGATGAAGTAAATATCATTCATAAGGGAGGAAATTATGGTTGGCCTACATGTGAAGGTTTCTATAATTATAATTCAACAACTACACTTTGTAGTATGAGTTCTTCTGTTCTACCAATGGAAGATTGGGCGGGTCCACCTGCGGTAACAGGTATTGTACTTTATGATCATACTCTAATGCCTGAATTTTCAAATCATTTATTGGTTGTTGATTATAACAATGGAAATATTACGGATTTTACGTTAAATGCGTTGCCTGCATCAGATGTTGTTACATCTACCGCATCCGTATCAAGTACATCTACAGCTTTAATTGATATTACAGTTGGAAATGAAGGTTGTTTATATTTGGTCGATGGAGGCTATACTACTAACGGTAGAGTTAGAAGAATGTGTCCAACAGGCATGGAAATTAATGAAAGGAGCGAAATGAAATTTTCTATCTACCCGAACCCTAGCAAAGGTGTTTTTACTATTAATGTAAATGCAGATTTAGTGGGTGCCACCTTAAAAATGACAGATCTTTCAGGAAGAATGGTTTATTCTCAAAATCTGTTTGCATTAACAAATAGTTTTGATTTCGATCAGAATGTAGCTGGCGTATACATGATTGAAATAAGTAAAGACGGAAAATCGTCGACACAGAAAATTATTATCGAGTAATATTTATTTAAAAATAATTTTAATCAAATGCACCGGGGTAAATCTCCGGTGTTTTTCTTTTTATACTAAACCAGTTAACCGATAAAAATTTTAAAAAAACTAAGTTTTGGGTGTTTTTGAGCTCATACGTAAAAAACACGTATTCCCTATTTAAGAAAATACGGTAACTACATAGTTTGAATTTTAAAGGGCTTTTAGAGCAGAAGGAAGAAAGTTTAGTAATCTTAATTTTTTCTCTTTAATCAGCCTAAAAACAAGCCTGAAATTAAAATTAGGATGCTTTAACTAGGTCTTAAATTTATTTTCATTCCAAATTTAGTTCTGGTAGTAATCAAAATATCGGTCTGAAAATAAAATCCAGTTTGTAGCAAAAGTTTGTATTTCTGACCAATCATTCTAAAGATCAATTGCATTTCTATCAATGCAAAATTATTTCCTATGCAAAAAAGGGGGACTAAAAGTAAATTTCTTTTTTGGAGGTAAATTTTTTATGAATGTTTTCATTCATATTAAAAATAAAAACATAAATGAAATATCAATAAAACAACAACAAAAACCCCAATCCCACTAGCAAAAACATATTCAGCACGCCAATACTCATTACTATTTCAATTTTCTTTGAGAATATTCGCATGATTATGAAAAAAAGAATCAAAATGCAAGGAATGATGACTAAAAAGCCATACACGTTGAAGTAAGGATAATAATACCGGGATGGGTAAAATTTGGTGTTTTGAAATTTAACATTGATTCCAAAAATACTGGTTTTATAGAGGGTTATTTTATCAAACAAAATTAGCTTTTTCATATTATCTTCCGATATGGCCAATTCTTCATTAGTTAAAATTAACCAAAATTCTTCTTCGCCTAATTTTGTAGGTAATTTTTGATAAATAGCATAATCTATTTCTGAAAATCCATTGCGTACTTTCATTGCTTTTATCTCGTGATTTTCTTTCTTAAGAGGTAAAAAAAAGTCTGTGAAAATCAATAAAGCGAATATGGCAGAACAAAAAGAAATAGATTTTAACCATTTAGTTAATGCATCATCGCTTTCATCTGTTAGTTGAAAATACGACGAAAAAGTTTTTTTAACAGGAAGATTTTCCATCCTGAATTTAGAATTTACCGGCTAAAACAAATGGGATTTTAAATTTCTCGACTTTTCCCGCGGCATTGAATACTTCGAAATAACAGATATAAGCCCCAATACCTGCCTTCTCCCTGCGATTATTAATTCCATCCCATGACATTACACCAGAAGCGCCTAATAATTCATTTTGCACGAGGTGTTTCACGACTCTACCAGCGGCATCAAAAATAATTACACTCGCTACAAATCCTGGTTCAGTAAATTCATAAGAAATATTAATTACGTCTTGATAACCGTCATTATCGGGAGAAAAAACATTAGGATCAATAGAAACGGTGCCTGTATTTTCGGTAGAAATGTATTGTGAATTCAAATAACCAGGTGTGGCAAAATTCACGCTTTCTGCTGCCGAATGCCAATTGGTATTATCACTCGTTGGACGATTAAAATCCAATCGTTCTAATGAAATCCCATCAACAGCATTTAAAAGCGCAAAATGTAAATCATCGTTATAGGTAAACTGATCGACCATTTCGTTTTCATCGTTAATTAAGTAAACTGTCCCTTCACCGTTATTGTAGGAAGGTAAGTCAATCACTTCAAAAATTCTTGGTGCATTTCCTAATGGATATTCGTATAAAATATTATTCTTATCTTCGGTAAAGGCCGCATATTCTCCAGGGAAAAGAAGTAGTTCTTCGGAAGAAATAATTTCTAAATTTGAAACGGTATCACTGGCGAAATTGGCAAAACTCCAATTTTTTAGTGAAATTATTTTATCTGAATTATTATATACTTCTACAAAGTCTGCTCCAGTTTCTCGAGCATCATAAAGCACTTCATTAATTACTAAATCTCCAGTATTTCCTTGTTCGGGAAGAGCAAAGTTTTTTGAAATTACATTGGTATTTCCAATACAATCTTCGCACCCGGTAATAGTAACAGTATAAATAATATCAAATTGAAAATAGGTGAGAGGATCAATATTTGCTTTTACTTTTTTCTCGTTCACATAATCAATCGATAAAATATTTACACTATTGTCGATTGAATAAATTGCCGACATCATTGATAAACTATCCATTGTTTCATCAAAAATAATTTCTAATGTTACACTATCTGAAGCGGCCGCGTTTTCAATTATGGGTGCTATGTTATCGGGATTGAATCCATTCACAGAATTCACCGAACCTGGAGTTCCTCCATCTGGGTGAATAGACGCTCGCCAATTGTTTTCTTCACCACAAGGGTTGAGCGGATCTATCATTTCTAATGTCCAACCACCATCTTCTTTTGTTGCATCCTGATACCAAGAATCCGAATAATTTAAGCGATGAATAATTTCTCCATCGGAATTTTTCAGTATCAATGAATCTCCTGCGTTATTCAAGGAAGGCCAGGGAGAAATTCCTAATGCTCGGCCCAAATTAGCGTCAAACAATTGTTCATCTGCGGCAGTACAAATAATTAAAAATCCATTCGGATAAATAACTTCGTTTCCTAAAATAGCTGTTGAAGTTGGGTCAGAGTAAACACATCCGTTTAAAGAAATTAATTTCGAAGTTACATTTCTGATTTCTATAAATTCATTTTCGGGTAGGCCAGGAGAGCCTGCAGGATCAGGAAAAACTTCATTGATGATTAACTCAAATGCATGTGGTTTTACACCAATACCAAAAGAAGAATTTGTGGTTGTAATTGAATTTCCAGAACAATCGGTTGCGCCGGAAATATTCAATGTATAAAGTGTGAGCGAGTCAATCACGGGTGAAAAATCAATAATAGCGGAATTAAATTCTGGGCCAATGGGTAAAATGTTTGTTGCTGTTAAGCTATTACTGAAAGTGAATGTTGCGCCTGTGATGGATAAACTATCCATGCTTTCAGAAAAATTCACGATGACTTGTGAAAGAGAAGAAACAGAAATAGAAATAATTCTTGGCGCTGTTACATCTGGTGAATTATCAAAAACAGAATTAATTTCACCAGGAGTTCCTCCAGAAGCATCATTAGAAGCAATCCAATTATTAGAACCACTACAAGGTAAAGTTGGATTTTTTAATTCTAGCGACCAACCTCCATCATCTTTCACTGCATCGTTATACCAATCATCTAAAAAACTTACTTTGTCAATAAGATTTCCATTATTATCTTTAACAATAACATCATCACCCGTGTTATTTAGAGAAGGAAATGACGAAACACCAATCACATTGCCGAAAGGAGAAAATAATGCGGTATCTGCAACAGGACAAATAATCACAAACTCACCTTGCATCAAAATATAATTAGAAATAGTAGCAGACGAAGATGCATCTGAAAATGTCCAATTGGATAAATCGTAATTATTTGTTCCGCGATTAAAAAGTTCAATGTATTCAACAGCTGGGAGTGCAACTTGTGGTGATGGATCAGCAAAAATTTCATTCACGATGACATCACGAAATCCAGCCGTTCCTGTCGATACATAAGTAAAATTAGCTGTTCCGTTCAAAATAGGATTTGAATTCAAATCTTCAACATTATTTATCGTAATGGTATTTTGTAATCCGCTGGAGAATGGAGTTGTAAAAGTAAGATGCACCAATTTAAAATCTGTTCCATCTCTTAATGCAGAACTTGGGTTTCCAATAGCATTATTGACCGAGTAATTAGATTCTGTTTCGGCAGTTGTTTGATCTGTATTCTCGTCAAAATAAACATCTAATTGAGTAGAGGAAAGTATAATAGTAGATGAAATTGCAGGTGCTGTTATATCTACAATAATCGGCCCAGCATAAACATCATCTAAAAAATATTTTAGGTTATTAGTAGCAGAATAAGTAACTACAATTCCGAAAAAAGAAGACGTTAAATACGTGGCATCTATAATTGATCCTTGCGAAACATAATTTGTTCCGCCCGTAACATCTGCTGCAAGAGTAAAGTTATTAGAAGCATCACGAATCACTTTTACACGAGTAGGATTATTAGAAGAAGAGGCAATGATGCCATCTGTTCCATCTATGATTTTAGTGGATACTGCGCCATCTTTTCGAAATAAGCTCACTTCATCAGGAGTTCCGCCAATTCGAACAAAATAGCCATTGTAATTTCCATTGATAGTGGCAACATCTGAAATCAAAACGATATCCATAAAATTTCCACTGGAAGTTCCACATTTAGGATTGGCTAGAAAATTCCACTCGGCAGTTGTTGCGGTTGCAGAAGCTGTAGAAAGATAAGTAGTAGTGGGAGTGATGGCTGGTCCATTGGTACGTAATTGATTTAAATCAATTGTCCAATTAGCATCATCACCGCTCCAAGTGGGAGATAAGGTAAAATCTCCATCATTAAAGTTATCATTGACCTGCGCGAATGAAAATGGCGCAATCAACAAAAAGCAGAGTATAAATTTTAACGATTTAATCATTTTTGCCTATGTGTGACAAGTGTAAATATAGTACTTTTGCCATAACGATTGAATTTTTTAATAATTAATATTGAATTATCAATTAGGAGACGCGATGCATCGCGTCTGTAAATTAAGTTTAAGTTAAATAATTTTGAAAAAATGAAAGTAGCTGTAGTTGGAGCGACCGGATTGGTTGGCACGAAAATGATTCAGATTTTAGAAGAAAGAAATTTTCCTTTAACGGAATTCATTCCTGTTGCTTCAGAACGTTCGGCAGGAAAGGAATTAAAATACAAAGGTAAATCGTATAAAGTAGTGACGATGGAGCAAGCAGTTGCGATGCGTCCAGATATCGCTTTGTTTTCGGCAGGAGGAAGCACTTCATTGGAGTGGGCACCGAAATTTGCAGCTGTTGGAACAACAGTTATTGATAATTCATCGGCTTGGAGAATGGATCCCACCAAAAAATTAGTGGTGCCCGAAATTAATGCCAACACATTAACTAAAGAAGATAAAATTATTGCTAATCCAAATTGCTCTACTATACAGTTGGTAGTTGCATTAAATGATTTGCATAAGAAATATAAAATTAAACGCATTGTGGTTTCTACTTATCAATCGGTAACGGGAACGGGAAAGAAAGCAGTAGACCAAATGATGAATGAAAGAAATGGTGTAGAAGGAGAAATGGCTTATCCGCACCGTATCGATATGAATGCATTGCCACATATTGATGTTTTTACCGAGAACGGTTATACCAAGGAAGAAATGAAAATGGTGAATGAGACGAAGAAAATTATGGGTGATGATTCTATTAAATTAACGGCTACTACAGTTCGTATTCCAGTAATGGGCGGACACAGTGAATCTGCCAATGTGGAATTTGAAAATGAATTTGATTTGAATGAGTTGGTAGAAGTTTTGAGAAAAACAAAAGGTGTAATCGTGAAGAATGATAATTCAAAATACGATTACCCGATGCCGAAGGATGCGCATGATAAAGACGAAGTTTTTGTAGGAAGAATTCGTAGAGATGAAACGCAACCGAAAACAGTTAATCTGTGGATTGTGGCAGATAATTTAAGAAAAGGTGCAGCAACGAATGCGGTGCAGATTGCAGAGTATTTGGTGAAAGAGAAAGTGTTGGCGGCGGCATCCGTTTAATAGTATGTTTAGTAAATCAGACGAGATGCATCGCGTCTTTAGAATGATTACCGATGTTCCAATAATCCTCTTTTTTCCCTACCTTTATCCTCTGTGAATTCATTTTCATTTAAGCAATTTTTATCCACTCGGTGGTTTAGTGTTCTACTTTTATCGGCAGTCACTTTAATATGTTTTGCATTTGCTTTACAATTTGAAATTTTTGAAGGAGGGGCCGATAATTATATACATTACCGTGTTTCAAAATATGCTTTCACTTATCCTGAATTATTTTTAGATCATTGGGGAAAACCTATTTTCACCTTTCTTTCAGCTCCCTTTGCTCAGTTTGGATTTAAAGGTTTTATTTTTTTTAATGTTTTATGTGGAGTATTGGCCTCCTATTTCACTTGGAAAGTTGCAAAGAAGTTGAATCTGTCCTACGCCTGGGCTTCGATGGTTATGGTGATGAGTATGCCGGTTTATTTTATTATGATGGCTTCGGCCATGACCGAGGTTTTATTTAGTTTAGTATTGATACTTTCTATTTATTTTATTCTGCAGGAAAGATATATTTTGGCGGCTATTTTATTCTCAGCACTTTTTTTGATTCGTACCGAAGGTTATATTTTATATCCATTTGTTGCTTTGGTTTTTGCTATTAAACGTCAATGGAAAGCTATTCCTTTTTTAGGTTTTTTCTTTTTAATTTATTCAATCGTTGGCTGGTTTTATTTCGGTGATTTTTTATGGTTGATTAATCAAATTCCCTATGGAGATACGAGTGAACTATATGGTACTGGAGAGCTATTGTTTTTTGTAAAACAATACGAACTTATCTTTGGAAAATGGGTTTTCTTTTTAATTTTTATTGGTGGGATAACTGTTATTATACAAGCCGTTCAACTATTATTTTTAGAGAAAAAAGTAAAGATTGATTTTATTTTGATTGAAGTATTGTTGTTGGTTTATTTCGCTGCTCATTCTTATGTTTGGTGGACTGGCACAGGCGCCTCAGCTGGCTTAATTCGAGTAATGGCAGCTATTGTTCCATTAGCGTCTATTACAGCGTTGCGCGCTATTGATATTTTCTCAAAACGCATTCCTTTGCCAACGGTTTACACCAAATACATGGTGATTTTATTTTGCATTTTTAGTATCAAAGTTCCCTTTAAAGTAAATCCTATTCCATTTAAATATGGAGAAAGAGAAAAAACAATTGCTGCTGGTGTTAATTGGATGAAGGAATCTCCTTATGCTGAAGCAAAAGTTTATTTTTATGAACCGCTTATTTATTTTTTATTAGACAGAGATCCTTTTGATCATTCAGTAATCAAAGAAATTATTGATGATAGAGAGTATCCCGAAAACGTGACCAAACCCGGAGAGCTGATTTTTTATGATACTCATTTTGGACCCAATGAAGGACGCTTACCATTAAACAAATTAATGGATAATCCACGTTTTCTATTGGTCAATTATTTTGAACCTATTGAGCCCTTCATTATTATGGATAAATATTTTTACTCGTTGTATATTTTTAAGCGAGTAGAATCAAACGCAGAAAATAATCATGAATTATTAAAGCAATTTAAAGCCAGTAAGAGTATAGCCACTTTATGGAAAAAAGTGGTTCAAAAAGAAAAGAAAATTAAGGAAGGCGAAGAATTTACAACAATTTTAGAATTCCCCGCTTCTGAAATAGAGGGAATCAATGAAACGCAATTACTTTCCGTTGAAATGGAATATCAATTCATAGAATTCGAAACAAAAATGGATAAAATGCTAGTGATTTCTATTGAAAAAAATGGAGAGACGTTGATTTATAAAGCCGAGCCAATAACAATATATGGATCAGGGGAAACAGAGAAGTTAATTGCTAACGCAGTACTTTCAAAAAAATTAAAAGGTGACGAGACAATAAAAATTTATATTTGGAGTAAATCTTTACAGCCAGGAATAATTAAAACATTGAATGTTTACAAGATTAATAAATCGTATTAAACCAAATTTCAGAAGCGCTTCTGTTTATAGCATTCTCATCATTTTTATAGTGATGATTTGGGTAAACTTTAATATTAAACGTTGGAAGGAAGCGAATGTAATTGATTGGGACGTTACCTCTTATTATGGATATCTTCCGGCGGCTTTTATACATCATGATTTGAAATTGGATTTCACCAAAGGAAAGGAAGATGATTATAAAAATAAACATCAGTTTTGGCCAGAAACATCACCCAATGGTGGAAAAGTGATTAAAACCACTATGGGAATGGCGATTCTTTATGCGCCATTTTTTTTAGTAGCACATACTATGGCCACCGCCAAAGGATACGAGACAGATGGATTTAGCGAACCTTACGAAAAATACATTCATCTTTCTTCCTTGTTTTATCTTATGCTGGGATTGATTTTTTTACGAAAAGTATTGATGCGTTTTTTCAATGATTGGGTGGTTGCGCTGGTTTTGGTTTTTATTTCTATAGGTACAAATATGTTTTTTTATACCACCACCGAAGCGGCTATGTCGCACACTTATAACTTCGCGCTCTTTTCTATTTTCATTTTTCTATCTCTCCAATGGCATCAAAATAAAAATTGGAAATGGAGTATTGCCGTTGGTATAATTGGAGGAATGATTGTATTGATTCGCCCAGTGAATATTTTGGTTTTCATCTTTCCAGTTCTGTATGGAGTGAAAAGTTTGGAAGATTTAAAGAATAATTTGATGATGTTTCTCAAAGAATGGAAACAGTTGTTGATTATTGGATTTTGCTCTTTCTTAATGTTACTTCCTCAGTTATTGTATTGGAAATATATTACTGGAAGTTTCTTTTTTAATTCGTATGTGGGTGAGCGTTTTTATTTTGGCAATCCACATATTTTGGAAGGATTATTTAGTTATCGCAAAGGCTGGTTATTATACACACCCATTATGTTTTTCGCTGTTTTCGGTTTCCTATTACTCTATAAAAAACACAAAGATTTATTTTGGCCTGTTCTTGCGTTTACATTGTTAAATATTTACGTTTTGTTTAGTTGGTGGGCATGGTGGTATGGTGGTGGATTCGGTTTACGTGCTATGATTGATTCCTACGCGTTATTGGCGATTCCGATGGCTGCTTTTTTCCATTTTTTCATTCAGAAGGGAAGAAAATTATTTTTCACCTTGTTTACAATAATTGCTTTTGTATTGGTAGGTTTTAATCTTTTTCAAACGGCACAATATCGATCAGGAGCCATTCATTGGGATGGAATGACCAAAGAATCCTATTGGCAGAGTTTTGGAATTTTAGTGATAAAAGATTCTTCTTATTGGGAAACGATTAAATCTCCAGATTATGATGCGGCCAGAGAAGGGAAAGATGAATATGATTTTAATCCTTTTTGAATTTGAATCAAATTTTGATAAATTATTTTGCTCAAGAGTCCTCCGTCAAGTTTCTCATGTCATTCTCTTAACAGGGATAATGAAAATTTGTTTTAAAGTTAATTCAGACCCCTCCGCCTCGAAGACTCGGCACCTCCCCTTATCAAGTGGAGGAGTAAAGACAAGCATACTTAAAAATACAAGATTTAACAGAGAAGCTCTGTAAATATTGTAAACTATTATTTCGGAGATATCCGACTCTTCCCCTTGCTAAGGGCAAGTACCGCGAATGCGGGGAAGGGGTTATAAGTAAAAACTTAATCCCTTCTAAATAAACCGTATTTGAGAATCACCCAGAAGATTTTAATTCCATCAACATTTCTTAATTTTTTTCCATCACCTTCGTTGCGCGGAAAATAATGCACAGGAACTTCGGCAATCAAGGTTTTTTTTAGTCGAGCTACTTTAATTAATATTTCTGCTTCAAAACCGAAACGATCTTCACGTAATTTTAATTGATTATAGATATTGCGAGTAAATAATTTATAACCGCAAGCAAGATCTGTTAATCGAACATTAATGAGCACTGAGGCTAAGCGCGTAAATATTTTATTGAAATAATATCTTCGGTAAGAATAAAGCGGACGAATAATTCCAGGCATGTAACGAGAGCCGTTAACGAATTCAATTTTCAAATCTGCGAGAGTAGAAATCAGTAAAGGAATATCTTCAGGTACCAACTCCAAATCGGCATCTTGAACCACGATAATATCTCCTGTTGAATTTTCCACCCCAGTTTTAACAGCAGCACCTTTGCCTTTATTTATTTCATGACGATGAAGAGTGATATTACTTTTTCCGCGAATGAAATCAGAAATGGCAGCGTTGGTATTATCGGTGGAGCAATCATCAACAATCACAATTTCATAGGAAGAAATATGGGAAGTATAATTTACTGTCAACAATTTCTCAATCACTTTTGGGACTAATTTGTCTTCGTTGTAGACGGGTATGATGATGCTTAGTTTCAAGATAGGTGCACGGTTATTAAGCGTAGTTTTTAGATTTTCTTGCCAAATTCTTTTTGATATCATTCACTTCACCTTTAGGAATAGCTTCAATCAATGTTTTAGTATAGAAAGATTGGGGATGATTATACACAGCATCTGCATCACTAATTTCTTCCACCACACCGTGATTCATTACCACCATTCGATCACTCATTAATTTTACTACAGACAAATCATGAGAGATGAAAATATAAGTGAATCCAAATTCTTTTTTTAAATCATTTAATAAATTCAACACTTGTGCTTGTACAGAAACGTCAAGTGCAGAAACAGATTCATCACAAATAATAAATTTAGGCTCTAATGCCAAAGCACGAGCAATACAAATTCGTTGACGTTGACCGCCTGAAAACTCATGTGGATATCTAGAAAAATGAGCTGCACGCATATTTACTTTTTCCAAAATTTCAATTACTTTATTTCTTCTTTGCGATTCGTTATTTCCAATTCCATGAACGCGCATGGGCTCCATGATAGCTTCACCAATCGTCATTCTTGGATTTAAGGAAGAATAAGGATCTTGAAAAATGATTTGCATATCTTTTCTTAATTTACGCATTTCATTGGCAGAAAACTTGGTAATATCTTTTCCTTCAAAAAATATTTCTCCCGAATTTGGCTCCGTTAATCGTAAAATAGTTCTTCCTAAAGTTGTTTTTCCACAACCTGATTCACCTACTAAACCTAAGGTTTCTCCAGGATAAACCTCCAATGAAATTTCATCCACTGCTTTTACCCATTGAACAGGTTTACCCAAAATATTTTTCTGGGTGGGAAACCATGTTTTTAATTTCTTTATTTCTAAGATAGGTTTTTGTTGATATAATTCGGCTAATCTTTTTGTACGCTCTTCCAATGGTTCTTCATGTAATTTCAACATAGCACCTACGGTATAACTCGTATTTTCAGTAATCGAATCATCCTCATTGATTTTCATAAAATCACTTACCACAGGTAATTTTCGTAAACGTAATTGTAATGATGGGCGACAAGCTAATAATCCTTTTGTATAAGGATGTTTGGGGTTAGTAAAAATATCCAATACATTTCCTTGCTCTACAATTTTTCCTTTAAGCATTACCATTACATTTTCGGCTACTTCGGCAATTACTCCAAGATCATGTGTAATGAAAATGATACCGATATTATATTTCACTTGCAAATCATTCATCAATTCGAGAATGGTTTTTTGCACCGTAACATCAAGCGCTGTGGTAGGCTCATCTGCAATTAAAACAGAAGGATTGCATGCCATAGCCATGGCAATCATCACTCTTTGTTTTTGTCCGCCGGATAATTGATGAGGATAGGCACCAAAGATTCTTTCTGGATTTGGAAGTTTAGTATCTTCAAAAAGTTTAATAGCCATTAGATGAGCCAGTTTTTCTCTTTTTGTTTTAACATAAACATAAATGAGAACAGCATTTACCATACTGGTAAGAGAGGTCAATAATTTTATCATTACTCCCGCTTCAAGGAAAAAAGCAGCGATGGTTCCCAATGAAAAAAGGGCAACTAAGGTTGATCGCAAAAAAATTTGAAGAAAGTTAGTATAGTATGGAACTTCTAATTTTAAATCACCGGTTTCAATTTTTTTATCCTTCAAAAAACGATGGATTAAAAACCCAAAACCAATCCCTGCTGATAAAATGAAAAGTTTAGTTACGATAGAAAATGCGGTAAGAAAAATGCTGGCTGCTCCTAAGACAGAAAGTGCAGTTAATGCCCAACGAAGAATATTTTTTGTTTTTTTAGTAAATAAATTTTTATCAGCAAAACCATAATGCTGAAGAATGGCTTCGGTCACTTGATCCCCGCAGGTATAAACAGGATTAAGTGAAGTCATTGGTTCTTGAAAAATCATAGCGATATTATTGCCGCGATGTTTTCTTATTTCATGTGGTTTCAAGGTCAATAAATCTATTGGACCTTTCGATGAATGATAAATGATTTTTCCGGCAGCTATTCTACCTGGAGGCGATGGAACCAACCGCATAATGGAAAGCGAAGTAACCGATTTTCCAGAACCAGATTCACCCACGATTCCCAATGTTTCACCTTTATGCAGAGTGAAACTTACATCATTCACTGCTTTTATCACTCCTTCATCGGTGACAAATTCGGTGGTTAGATTTTTTACTTCGAGAACGGGAACTTTATTCATACCTCCATTTGGACTTGGGGCTTAAAAATACCAATTTTTCGGGAATCATTTACACCATCAGCTAAGCATTGTACCGGCGGTGTAATACAGAGAGATAACGAAACGGTTAGGATTATTTTTGACCGAACCAGAAGAATAATCCATTAAATAAATATCGGTAGTGACCATTCCACTCTCGGCGCGCCAGTAGAATTGGTTTTTATCCTTTATACTTTTTCCGTAATCTTCAGTGAGTTTTGATTCCATTGCTTGAAATAATTCATCTTTCTTTTTTTCATCATTTATCACCATTTGAAGAGAAATTTCCGTCAACTTTCCTTCTTTAAAACGAAAGGCCGTTTCGCAATAAACGCCCTCAACAATGGTGAGGCTATCGATTACTTCCATTTCATTTCCATAAATAGCATTTCCAGTATAGGCAGCATCAAATTTTTCACGAGACATTCCTATTTCAAAATTCCGAAATTGAAGCTCATCGGGAGAGAAAATGGCTTGGGTGGCTTTCTTTACATCCCATTCTTGTTGCGAAGAGCAAGAGAAGAGTAGAAAAAGTAGGACAGGGATAAAAAATTTCATGAGGTAAAAGTAAAATATTTTCCACCACTTATTTTATACTTTACCATTTTTCATTTGACATTCTCTCTATCTTTGCCCCGTGAAAAATCACTTAGCCATATTTGCTTCGGGTTCGGGCACCAATGCGGATGCGATTATTTCTTATTTGAGCGATAAGAAAACCGCCGTGGTGTGTTTAATTGTAACCAATAAAGCAGATGCGGGAGTGATTCACATTGCCAAAAAACACCATGTTCCTTTTTTAGTAATAAGCAAAGAACAGATGTTTGATTCAGGTTACTTATTGGCAGAACTTCAAAAACACTCGGTGAACTGGATAATTTTAGCCGGGTTTTTATTGATGATTCCAGAATATCTAGTAAAAGCATTTGAAAATAAAATGGTGAATATTCATCCGGCTTTGCTTCCTAAATTTGGAGGAAAAGGTATGTATGGAAAACATGTTCATCAATCCGTTTTAGATGCGAAAGAACAACAAAGTGGAATTTCTATTCATTTTGTTACCGAAGAATATGATGAAGGAAAAATTATTTTTCAGGCGGAAACGAAAATTGAAGAAGAAGAAACTATCGAATCATTAGAAAAGAAAATACATCAGTTAGAGCATCAATATTATCCCGTAATTATTGAAAAACTAGTTACGCAATGAGTTTTAACTTTACAGAAATAGGAACAGCCACTATGATTCTTTTTGCCGTGGTAGATATTGTTGGATCGGTTCCGATGATAATTGAGATAAAGCGAAAGGCAGGAGAAATTCATGAAGAGCGAGCCACATTGGTTGCCATGTGCATCATGATTGGTTTTTTATTTTTGGGAGAATCTATTTTGAATGTGATTGGAATCAATGTTAATTCATTTGCGGTGGCGGGTTCGTTTGTATTATTTTTTATGTCGCTCGAAATGGTTTTGGGAGTAAAAATATTTCGAGAAGAAGAAATTACTAAAACAGCTTCCATTGTTCCATTGGCTTTTCCTATAATTGCTGGAGCCGGAACCATGACTTCTATTCTTTCTCTTCGTGCGGAGTTTGCTACCGAAAATATTATTGTAGCGATTGTTTTAAATACCGCTTTCGTTTATTTGGTTTTACGTCTAACAGGAACTATTGAAAGGCTTTTAGGGCCAGGAGGAATTGCTGTATTGCGAAAAGTTTTTGGCATTATTTTGATGGCTATTGCAGTAAAACTATTTTCGGGTAATATAAAAGAATTATTTTGAGTCTTAAAGTAGAAATATTTACAGATGGTTCTGCTAAGGGAAATCCTGGTCGCGGAGGCTATGGAACCATTCTTCGTTCTTCAAAAAAGATAAAGGAACTATGTGCGGGTTATCGTTTAACCACCAATAATAGAATGGAATTGTTAAGCGTGATTGTTGGTTTAGAAGCATTGAAATTTCCAGGAACAGATGTCACTGTTTTTTCTGATTCAAAATATGTGGTGGATGCTGTAAATCAAAACTGGGTTTTTGGCTGGAAAAAAAATAATTTCAGAGGAAAAAAGAATGCAGATCTTTGGGATCGTTTTTTAACAGTATATCCACAACACCATGTAAAATTTGTTTGGATTAAAGGCCATGCTGGTCATCCCGAAAATGAACGTTGTGATGAGTTGGCAGTTGCTGCTTCTGATTTACCAAAGCTTCTGGTAGATGAAGGATATGAGAATAGTATACGGCAAGATGAGGGACTTTTTTAACCCCTCCGGCCTGCGGCCACCTCGCTTAAGATAAGGGGAGGATTGAGTTTCCTTAAATTAATAATCTTGGAGTTTGATACGTAGATTAATCCTAATTATATCTAGGTGGTATTTTGAATGAATAAGGCAATTCTCCCCTTATAATAGGGGAGATGTCGAGTCTTCGAGACGGAGGGGTTAAATAAAATATGTCAGAGGATTGAGTTTCCTTAAATTAATAATCTTGGAGTTTGATACGTAGATTAATTCTAATTATATCAAGGTGGTATTTTGAATGAATAAGGCAATTCACCCCTTAGCATAGGGGAGATGTCGA
>JBIPLT010000382.1:0-2500 GCA_044368255.1 Flavobacteriales bacterium | reverse complement strand
GATCGGTGGCAGTAATGAAAATCAGCGAAGCAAGAGCAGGCAAGAAGAGCCAGCGCATGCGCATCCACCAAGTCACTTCTGACTGGTTTTGTATTTCCTGGGCTAACTGAACAGTCTGCTGCTCGCCCATCTTTTGTCCCCAGCCTAATGCAATGGGCAGGCATAGCATGACAAACAAACTAAAACCCCAGCCCCACCAATTGCTGATTTGCTGCAAATCAAACCAAGGCTCGAACAGATATGGGAAGGACAGCAGAGCAGCAAAAGAGCCAATGTTGGACAAGGCATAGAGCCGGTATACCGAGCCGGTCTGTGCGGTGTGGGAAAACCAGTGCTGCACCAAAGGTCCCGTGGTTGCGAGGCAAAAATAGGGGATGCCCACGCTCGCTCCTAGAATGAGCAGCACTTGCAAAGCAGGCGCCTCCTCTCCGGTAGGCTTCCAGCTAGCGTCGGGAAGGATGGTGCTAGCTAGCAGGGCGCCAAGCAATAGCAAGGCAATATGAATTCCAGCCTGCCACTGACGTGAATGCATTCGTGTGAGGACGTGTGCATAAACATAGCCTGCACACAACACACACTGAAAAAATAGCATAGCGGTTGTCCAGACAGCTGGACTGCCGCCAAACCAAGGCAAGATGAACTTGCTGATCATGGGCTGGACTTGAAACAATAAAAATGCACTGCAAAAAATGGTCAACGCAAACAAGAGCAGTACTCGTTTTGAAGCAAAGGAATTAGATGTCATTGAGGTATTTACCGTACTTAAAATTAGTTTGCAGTGATGGGAATCTGGCTATGAACTTCATTAGACGTTTTGAATTATATTTTGCACCATAGTCAATGGCTAAAAGTCTTTTCATGAAAATAGGCTCAAGCACCAATTAGTAGCAATAACGATGGCAAAACACATTTCTGAAACACCAGCAACACAATGGTTAAAGCAAAATAAAGTTGCTTACACCGAACATCCCTACGACTACGTTGAGCATGGTGGAACGGCTGAATCGTCCAAGCAACTTGGTGTATCCGAGCACCATGTGATTAAAACGCTGGTGATGCAAGACGAGCAAGGCAAAGGTTTGGTGGTGTTGATGCACGGCAACTGCAAGACTTCTACCAAAAATTTGGCGCGTCAAATAGGCTGCAAAACGGTTGAACCCTGCAAGCCCGACGTGGCACAAAAAAACTCAGGTTATGTGGTGGGCGGCACATCGCCCTTTGGTTTAAGAAAGCAAATGCCGGTGTATGTGGAGTCCAGTATTTTAGAATTGACTCAAATTTGGATCAATGGCGGGAGACGCGGATTTTTGGTCTGTATCTCCCCACAAGTGTTGGTCAATCAACTGGACGGCAAACCAGTACAGTGCGCTTTGCCGCAATGAAGCGCAGAGATTTAACAAAAGCTTTATTTCCAATAAACCAAGCTAATCGCTTGATTTGGCGTGCATCATTGTATAAGTCCGTCGCACTCGATTTAGTTCCCATAACGTGTTTGTGACTATTGAATCGCAGCTCAACTTGATTCCAAGATAGTACTGAGATTGTGTTTTGCCCTGCTCTGAGACTAATTTAAAAGTGCCAAATGCCTCTACAAAATTTTGGGGTACACCTTGCCCCTTGTAATAAATGATTCCTAAGTTGAATTGGGCATCAGCCTCACCTCTGGCAGCTGCTTCCTGCTCTCTTTTGTATTCGGCTTCAATTTCAGCATCAATGGCTGTTCTCTGCAGAATGAGTTCTTCAATTCGGGTCATTTTGAAAATAATGCGCAACTTTATGATGTGCGACGCTACGCGCTAAGCTTTAACCCAACCGCTTTCGCTTGAACTTCGCGGTATCATTGAAGTTAGGGCCAAGGGCGAGGTGCGCGCATAGTTCTTGAATAGCCTCGCTCTCACTTGATCATTTTCCAGATAGGTTTGGTATGAATGAAAATAAGCTCAAATTTTCGATAGACACGGAACGGCTTTGGAAATTAGGACCTAATTTTTTGCAATCCAAAGATGGCCAAAATGCACTTGCGTCTGGCAGCTTGAAAGGTGAAGACCGGCTTTTTATGGCCTTGGCATCAAGCTCACTTCTAAACACCACTCTCTTTTTGCCAGGAAAAAAAATAATCCAACTTGGTGAACAATTTGAGGATGCTTACCTTCTTCTGAGTGGCGAAATTCAAATTGTGCAGAATGACAAGTCTTATAAACTTGGTGCTGGATCCGTGATTGGATTGTCTGAGGGCATGGTGGGACTTCCCTCCAAATTCTCTGCCACTGCGTTGACGTCTGTCCAAGTCAAAATGATCCCATTCCATCGCGTTGATACTGTGATCAAAGTTTTGCCGCCTGAACTGCGCGCAATTTTAGTCACCATCATCAAGCGCAATTTAGCAGCGTAAAAGACAGAGAGGTATCCATTGAGCCAATTTACAGTCGAAAAATTTCTGGACGGACAATTCATTTGTAAATCGGGGGACCCTGCCACGCATCTTTATTATTTGCAAGAA
>JBIPLT010000136.1:0-8194 GCA_044368255.1 Flavobacteriales bacterium | reverse complement strand
CAGCTCATCATCACTCAATACAAATTGATTTCTCTTTTCAGGAAGAGTATCCACATTAACCACTTTAATATCCACTTCGTGATCCACCCGATTCGGGTAAATCAATGTTTTTTCTTTAGCTCCCAATTTCTTATTGATAATTGGAAATTTACCCGAAATAAGAGTCGGTTTGAAGATGAAAAACTCATCGGGATTTACCAGTCCTTTAACAATATTTTCACCTAATCCCCATGTTCCTGAAATATGAATTACATCTTGAAATCCAGTTTCAGGATCAATCGTAAATCCGATACCTGAACAAGACATATCTGAACGAATCATTTTTTGAACGCCTACTGATATAGCCACTTTCATATGGTCAAATCCCCTATCCTCTCTGTATTTAATCGCTCTATCGTTATATAATGAGGCGAAACAAAGTAAAACAGCATCCATTACATTTTTAATTCCTGTGATATTCAAAAAAGAATCATGTTGTCCAGCAAAACTGGCACCCGGAAGATCTTCGGCCGTTGCACTGCTTCGTACAGCCACATCCACTTCATAGTTGTATTTCTTGCATAAAACTTTATAGGATTCAATTATTTCATTTTTTAATTCTTCTGGTAGCGGATGTGAAAGGATTAATTCACGAATGTTTTTTCCAACCTCAGAAAGATTACTAAAATCTTTTCTATTGAGTGTAGACAATAAATCCTTGATTTTTTCCTTCAACTTATACTGGTATATGAATTCCCAAAAAGCAACTGAAGTTACTGCAAATCCCTCTGGAACATTGATTCCCTTTTCTGATAAATAATGAATCATTTCACCCAGCGATGAATTCTTGCCGCCAACCAATGGCAAATCACTCAATGTAACTTCATTGAAATCCTTGATATACATTTGACTTTTCATTTTGCTAATTAATAAGATGAATTTTTACTTAATGCAATGGTAAAGTAATGTCGGTAACGCATCTATTTAAATGACTCGAATCACATTGCGCTGTGACAGTTGTCATAAAAAGCAAACCTCCAACTGTACTAATTTTGACTTTTACTAAAAAAAATAAGTATGGAAAAAATATTTCAAAACAAAGTAGCCCTTGTTACGGGAGGAAGTTTCGGGATTGGTCGAGCTACTGCCATTGGATTTGCACAAAGTGGCGCCAAAGTGGTTATTGCAGATTGCCTCGAAAACGAAGAAACGCTGACAAAAATTAAATCTTTTGGTGGAGATGTTTTATTCATTAAATGCGATGTTTCCGATTCAACCAGTGTAAAAAATATGGTAGACAAAACCATTTTGGAATTTGGTAGACTGGATTACGCTTTCAATAATGCCGGAATAGAAGGTTTATCTGCGCCAACACATGAATGCACAGAAGAGAATTGGAATAAAACAATCAACATCAATTTAAAAGGCGTTTGGAATTGTATGAAATACGAAATTCCGCATATGCTTAAAACAGGAAAAGGTTCGATAGTCAATAACGCATCCATTGCAGGACTTGTTGCCTTTCCTGGAATACCGGCTTATGTTGCCTCTAAACATGGTGTAATCGGATTGACTAAAAATGCAGCTATTGAATATGCAAAAAACGGAATTCGTGTTAATGTGGTTTGTCCGGGAATAATAAAAACTCCGATGCTTGACCGTTTTACTGGGAAAAACAAGGAAGTGGAAAAACAATATGCCAATATGGAACCAATTGGAAGAGTTGGCGAACCAGAAGAGGTTGCCGAGGCCGTAATTTGGTTGTGTTCTGATTCAGCTTCATTCGTTACCGGTCAATCATTACCGGTAGACGGTGGTTGGATAACACAATAAAAAAGTTTACAATCACTATTTCGGTAAAATAATGAAACAACATCATCCTACTAATGTTTCGATAACAAAAGCATCCGGAGAAATGGTAAATTTTTCTAAAAAAAAATTGCATGATTCATTAAAAAGAGCGGGAGCCAGTCATGAAATTATTAATAATGTGATTGAAGGATTGGAGGCTCATCTTTATTCCGGAATTTCAACCAAGAAGATTTATAAAATAGCTTTTCGTTTATTAAAACAGAATTCAAAACCTATTGCCGCACGATATCATCTAAAAAGAGGATTGATGGAATTGGGGCCTTCTGGTTTCCCATTTGAAAAATACATTGAAAAAATATTTCAGCACCAACGCTACACTACCATTAGTGAAAAAATCCTTCAGGGAAAATGTGTATTTCATGAAATAGATGTGATTGCAGAAAAAGAGAATATCCGATATTTGATAGAATGCAAATATCATAACCAACCAGGAACTGTATGCGATGTAAAAGTTCCTTTATATATACATTCCAGATTCAAGGATGTTGAAGAATATTGGAATAGCCACAAAAAAAATCCAAATAAACCACAACTTAAAGGGATGGTGATTACGAATACTCGATTTACCATTGATGCCATAAAATACGGATGCTGTGCCGGGTTAGAATTAAAAGGTTGGAATTTCCCAGAGAAAGATAATCTTCGGGATATGATTGATGCATTGAAATTATATCCAATCACCTGCCTCACTTCAATTACCCATCATGAAAAGCAAATTTTATTGAACAAAAATTTGGTATTGTGTCGTGATCTATTAAATAATTTAGAAATATTGATGTCCATCGGAATCAATGAAAAGAGAGGAATTGCCATCACAAATGAGTGCAAACAACTCTGTATAGAATGAAATAATTAAATGAATAGTATCCAAAGATGATAGCTATCACTCGCTATATTGATTTATCACATTCTCCATGACTTTTTAATCTATTATTTTTAAAAATAGTATTTCTTCCGTTTTAGGATTCTCAAATGAAAATATGTTACTAAAAAATATGAATCATCCAAACCTACCCAAAGAAAACCCAATGAAAATTGAAAAATCCAATCCGATTTTTCAAATCATCCATTCAAGAAGAGCTGTTAGAAAATATAAAAATGCAACAGTAAAAAAAGAAATCATAGCGCAAATCATTGAAGCCGGCAAAATGGCTCCGTCTGCGTTGAACAGGCAACCCTGGAAATTCTATATAATAGCCGATGAAAAACTAATCAAACAATATTCGCATGAAACGATTCGCGCTTCGCAAAAGGCCATTATTTCATCCGGTTTAAAAAACCTTTCTAAAAATATAGGAGATATACTCCATTTTCCGGATAAAATTAATTTTATGAAAACCGAAGATCCTATTTTTCATCATGCACCTGTTGTGATTTTTATTACTGCAGATAAAGAAAATGAATGGGCATCGATTGACATTGGAATGTGTGCACAAAATATGATGTTGGCAGCAAAAGCATTGGGAGTGGATACCTGTCCGATTGGTTTCGTAAAATACCTGAATGAAACGAAAACACCTTCATCCATCGGAATTCCTGAAAATGAAATATTGATTTTGGCGATTTCACTCGGTTATGGAGACGAAGATCCCCTAGTAAAATCACGCCAAAAAGACAACGTGAAATACATTCATTCATAATCTGATGTGTTTTTCGGCAGAAGCAAGTTTCGGATCGGGCATTATCCTTTCCATTGCTGGTACAATCGCTTTGAAGAATGTAAAAAAACCGTCGCAAATACTTTTTGCAGGCATTCCATTTCTTTTTGCTATTCAACAATTCTCGGAGGGTTTTGTTTGGTCAGCTCTGCGCGATAATAATTTCGGTTGGTGGATGACCACCGCATCCTATGTATTTTTAAGTTTTGCGCTTTTAATATGTCCGGTATGGGTTCCGTTGTCGGTTTGGATGCTCGAAAAAAACGAAAAACGAAAAAAAATAATCCTCGTCACATTAGGTGTAGGAATAATATTTTCAATGGCACTTTTTATCTGTTTAATCAATTATCCGATAAAAGTGATTACTAATTATTATCATATCAATTATAAAGTAGAAACACCATTCCAATATCCTTTTCTTTCGCGATTTCTATATCTAATAGCAACCGTATTCTCCTTATTGAACTCAAGTATTGCATCCGTGAGATGGCTTGGAATTGTGATACTTCTTTCGTATGTCTTTTCATTGGTATTTTTTGAGAAATATACTATTTCTGTTTGGTGCTTTTTTGCTGCCATTGCCAGCCTAATCATTGTGATAATTATAAAAAACATCAACAAAATTGAAATTGCTAAATAAGATATTGAAATAAATAACATTTAAAATTTTTTATCCAACGTTCTGGATAATGCAAAAAAAACGTTTCAGCCTCCTATAATGATTGGATACGAAAATTCAAATCGAATTTGATTGCTTAGGAATCTTTTCCCAGTTCTTTCAATCTCTTTACATGAGATAAAAATGCTGCAGCAAATGAAGGTTTCAAATTATATTTAATTCCGTATTTTTTTGCTGTCTCTTCTACAATCGGTGCAATTTTTGGATAGTGTATATGGGACATATAGGTGAACAAATGATGTTCTATCTGAAAATTCAAACCTCCCACATACCAACTCAATAATTTAGTGTTGCGTGCAAAGTCGGAAGTGGAAGACAACTGGTGAACATACCATTCATGCTCGATCCAATTATTTTTATTCGGCAATGGTTGTATTGCTCCTTCCACCACATGTGCCATCTGAAAAACGGTTCCCATGATTGCACCGGCAACTACATGCAATGTAACAAAGCCTATCAAAATTTGCCACCAAGTGTAAGAAGTAAAAATAAATGGTAATCCAAGTATAATGGAAAAATAAAAAACTTTAATAAAAATTAGGCGTACTATTTCTTTGCCCAAACTTGCCTTTTTATCTTTAATGATTCCTTCTTTTTCATATTTGATCAATTGACCCATATCCGAAAAAAGTTTGGAAAGAGTCATTAAACCATAAAATGGAAATGCATAAATATATTGAAAGCGATGGTATTTTTTTAATGGAGCATAACGGCATAATCGAATCACCGCTTTTGTTTCAATATCGGGATCATATCCGTAGATATTGGTGAAGGTGTGATGTAAATAATTATGTTGAACCTGCCAGTTAAACAAATTACTTCCCAACAAGTTCATGGAACCTGCCATCCATTTATTTACCCATGATTTTTGTGAATACGCACCATGTGCTGCATCATGCATAACAGACATTCCGATTCCGGCTTCTCCCACTCCCATTATTACGGCTAAAACTAAAGCCAACCAAGGATTAATAGGAAGTGAAAGAATAATAAAAAAAGGAGCCAGATACAACGTGAGCATAACAGTGGTTTTAAACCACAATTGATAATTGCCTTTGGGTGAAATATTGTTTTCTTTAAAGTAATTATTTACTTTCTCTCTAACTTCAGTAGAAAAATCTTTCTCTTGTTTGTTATCACATGAAAACCTTATTTTTTTCATAATTTATAATTATTTATGAATTCTTTTTACAAAATAATATCCATTGGCTTCATGGTAAAATGAATTAAATCACACAAACAAGTGATTTCTTCGTTATTAGAATTAAAGTTGAATTTTCATTTTTGTATCCAATTCAAGAAAATAATTGATACTTTTTGAGTGAATGATTGCATAACTCGGAATTCATTGTTTTTTTCGATAAAAAGAGGAATATGTATTAAAAAACATCACTAAACCGATCTAAGTGACCAAGGCTACATTTTTGTGTGACGAAAATCACTATTAATTTAACAATTCCTACCTAATCTTGTAAAAGAGCTCAGATATAATACAAACCCTATTAAAAAAAAATCTTATGAGTCAAACTATTTTAGTGATTGAAGACAATCAAGAGGTTCTTGAGAATGTTGCCGAAATTCTTGAACTAACCAACTATAAAGTTATAGTTGCCAAAAACGGCAAAGAGGGACTTGAGCTTATGCGAACGATTCATCCAGATTTGATATTATGCGATATCATGATGCCCGAATTGGATGGTTATGCAGTTATAAGGGCTATCGAAAATAATCCTGATTTAGTTGGTATTCCATTCATTTTTATTACTGCAAAAACTGAAAAGGAAGATCTACGAAAAGGAATGGATTTGGGTGCCGATGATTATATCACAAAGCCTTTTTCGGGGGATGAAATAATCCGAGTAGTAGCAGCACGCTTAAAAAAACGAGAAGTACTAAAAAAAACCTATTCTAGAACTTTAGAGGGAATTAATGACTTCATCCATGAAGCAAAAACAATTCATGATTTAGTGGATCTCTCGGGTCAAAAAACCTTGAAAAAAGTAAAAAATCGAGAAACTCTTTTTATGGAGGGAGACTATCCCAATTTTTTATATTTCGTTAACAACGGAAAAATAAAAACGTTTAAAACAAACGGTGATGGCAAAGAATTAATTACCGAGATATATAAAGACGGGGATTTTTTTGGTTATAGTTCTTTAATCGAAGAAAAATCACAAAAAGAAACTGCGGTTGCGTTAGAGGATACATATGTGGCGATGATTTCCAAAAAAGATTTTCTACACTTATTATATTCTAATAATAATATTTCAATTGCCTTTATCAAACTCATTACAAATAATCTGGCAAGCGCAGAAAAAAAATTAATTGGGCTTGCTTATGATACAGCTCGCAAAAAAGTGGCCGATGCACTTCTTTTCACTCATCGAAAATATGCTAAAAATGGTAACCAATCCACTACATCCTTTCCAATTCTGCGTGAAGATATTTCTGCACTTGCAGGTATATCACCAGAATCGGTAAGTCGCAACCTTACTGATTTGCGCGAAGAAGGGCTTATTGAAACCAATTGTGGCAAAGTATTCATTAAAGACTTGAAAAAGCTTGAAAGTCTAAAATGGTAAACGAAAGGAGTTTTCATCATGTATAAAACAGACGTTATATCCCATAGGAATGATTTGAAAACATTGGAAATTACAAGTCCTTCATTCACTTATTTGGGCCTTATTCCCATCATTTACTCATGTGAAGGAAATAATATTAATCCTCCGTTAACCATTGAAAAAATGCCGGAAACAACAAAAAGTCTCGTGTTAATTGTTGATGATCCTGACTCAGCAGGAAGAGTTTGTACTCATTGGGTGGTTTGGAATATTCCACCCCTAAAAAAAATTAGTGAGAACTCTGTTCCGGGTATCGAAGGGGTGAATGATTTTAGTCGCATGAGGTATGATGGTCCTTGTCCACCATCAGAAGTTCATCATTATCATTTCAAAGTTTATGCGTTGAACGAACTTTTGCAAATTCCCACTCATTCCAGAAAACAAGATGTTGAAAAAGCGATGACCCCTTACCTCGTTGGTTTCGGCGAAATAATCGGATTATATCAACGAATCTTTATTTAAAACTAATATGAAAAACAAAGAATTTTATTCGGAAGTTGGAAAATTACTTTATGCCATGGCCTATATTGATGGCGTGATTAGTCCTGAAGAAAAAAAGGAAATGCAGAACCATCTTCGAAAAGACCTTATACCTGTAGAAAATAACCAAGATGAATTTGGAACTAATGTAGCAAATTATACAGAATTTGAATTCGATATTCTCGAAGAAGAAATAGCCGATGCAGAAACTTCTTTGCAATCTTTTATTGATTTCATGGAAGAACATTCAACAGCCATTGATGAAAAAAAGAAAAATCAATGTCTGTACCTTGCAGATAGAATTGCCAATGCTTATCGAGGAACCAATAAGTCAGAAAAAAAATTGATAAAAAGACTTAAAGAAATGCTTATTGAAATTTAGTCAGATTTCTTCGTTCAGATTTATTCCCATTCGTAAAAAACCATCCAAACTTTTTATTGAACCAACTTTCCATTTTTCCCAATGAAAGTCCGATTTTTTCTATCATCTTAATCATATTACTATTATTATTTTTAACACAAAAAAAAATCTTTTGATTTACTTTCGTCATAATCCATGACACACTAACTTATGATTTGAATCATCTGGTTGGGCAATGCCAAGAATCACGTTGTGAAATGACAAATTTAGTTCTGATTGAATTCATGCCATCCTATTTTTGTATTCATGATATCATCCTATGAAAACTTCAATTCTGTTTGGTAAATTTTGGGGATTGTATCTTTTCATTTTTGAATTGTTATAGCATATTATTCACTTGGATTTAGATTGAATATTCAATTAGGTCAAAGACGATAAATACGTTTTATTAATAGGTTATATCTCATTTGTAGTTGGGTTAGTGAATACTTTACTTCATAATAGTTGGAGGACAGATTGGAGAAATGTAGTAAGTATTTGCGGA
>JBIPLT010000407.1:0-2527 GCA_044368255.1 Flavobacteriales bacterium | reverse complement strand
GCACAGCAATGGGGCATACGTCCTAGCATTCTCAGAAGACGGAGCGATACTGGCAAGTGGAGCCGGGAATGGCCAAATCTCCCTATGGGATACGACGAGGTGGTGGGCCCCTCTGAAAACCCTGAGTGGTCACACCGGGCTGGTACAGTCTATTGCATTTGGAACGGGGGGGGGGGTGCTTGCGTCGAGCAGTCACGATCTCACCGTGCGGGTTTGGAGTCTGAGCAAGGGATGCTGCACCTTTCTACTAGATGCTCGCTCGCTCTTTCAGGCCACGGAGCCAACTAGTCTGAGGTTCGCCAACGAGGACAGCACACTGGAGCTTAAGGGAACAGACGGCAGCCGGCGCATATGGACTCTCGGTCTGGTTGCACCGGATCGGCGACTATCTGATACACTGCAGATTGCCGACATGCCCGCCCAGGCCACGCCCCCGGCGAGGATGCAGGTGGGCCGCGAGGTGCTCAACTTGGAGCAGTGTATGCTGACAGTGAACACGCGGGACGGAACTGGTCCAGTCTTCTATTTGCACGAGTGCGATCTAACGGCGATGTGTGTAGTCGGTGATAAGGTAATGGTAGGGGATGTAAACGGTCAGGTCTTCTCCCTCAAATTGAGTGAGGGGGGCGACTTTCGGGAAGGTGAAATTCATGTGGCTTCGAGAGATGGGAATGCCTCGGGCCACACGGAGGGACAGGGGGCACAATTCGAGGCCTTCCTGATTACAGGCTTCGACGGAACGACTGTCTTTATACAACTGACCCCAGAGGTCATGAGATTCACTGTTGGAGAGATGGTCACGGGACTTGGGCCAAATTTCCGTGATCCTCAGGCAATCCAATCGGGAGGCCAAAGGGTGGACAAAACCACCAGGATCAGCGAGATAAAAAATGGAACCACTCTCACCCTGCTGGGCTTACTGCAGGGGGGGGGGCACGGCGGCATGCCAGCGAAGTCGGGCAAGAAGCAAGCAGGGGCGCAGCAGGGCGAATTCTTGACTAACATGGCGAAACTAAATCGTCAATTTAAACAGGAAGAGGTGGCGGAACTTCTAGCGAAAGACAAAGAATTGGGAGAGACGATGGGTGTGGGGGCAGAGAAACGGAGGCTGAAGGCGCAGGAGGAAGCGTCGGAAAAGAAACGAACGGAGGAGAAGGAGAAAAGGGAGGCGGCGGCTGCAAAGGCTCAGAAACATGATCAGATGGTGGACAAACTCGCTCAGCTCAGCCTGGAAGTGAGGGATAAGACGTCCCGTTTCACGGGGGTGATACCAAATGTACAACGGCTCTTACAGACCATAGTGGGCACATGCGAGAGGGAGACCACTAGCTTCCTGTTAGGTCTGTTAGCAAAAACGGTAGACGATGAAGACACGGAGGGCTCCAGGATGATCAGGGTGAACCTCGGTCTCCTGGGCAGGTCAAACGGTCAGGGAGTCCTCATTCTCCTTACGGCAACAACCTCGGATAGGGAGATTGCCATGGGGTCCCTGCAGAAATGGTTTGAAAAAGCCACACCACAACGGATGGTGAAGCCCTTCCCCTTGCCGTCACCGAATGAGGGGGGGCCTACAAAGGTGGCGGCATTTCTGGATACGGTCACCGACCCAGAGTTCATCAACAGCCTGCAAACAAGCCACAGGGTGGAGATTCAGGGAACATCGTTTGAGATATCGTTCGAATTCTCTCCGGATAGAACAGTAATTATTGCTCCGGACAGACTCAGTGAGGACCACTTCAGGGTTTTCATGGGAACTATTCTGGCCGCTGGTTTCACGGGAGCAGAAACGGGGCTCATCTTAACAAATCAGATGAGGGCTTCGCTAAATAACAAGGACCTGAACCCACAAGCAGCACGACACGGATGGGCGCAGGAGATAGTGACAGTGCAATTCCAAATCCAAGGTCGGAGAGGAGGGCCCGGCCTCTCACTGACGGACTGGACCTCGTCAAAACACTTCACTAACGCCCCCAGAATGTTCTTAGTGTTAAAGACAGAGGCCTCACGGGACCTCTTTCTTCAGCATGCGGGGTCACTACAGTTGGCCTTCTTTCTCGGTACGAGCCCCAGGAAGGAGGACTCCGTGCTGCATGGCGTCTTCAACATGGAGGCCAGAGAACAGAGACGCACCATCTCATCGCTGGCACAGGGATCCGAGGCCAACAGGGAGCAATGGAAGGGGGACACCCTCAAAGCAGTAGAGCTGCTCAAATCGGTGATACCGCTCATGCATATTAGGGACGCGGCGCTTGATCCGCAGGAGAGACGTGACGCAAACGAGCGACTCAGAGCTAAAAGCGAGATGGTACTCAGGACAGTGAGTAACTTGCAGCACAAAGCTCTCGCTGAATTAGTGGGACAAAAGCAACGGGAGATGGACCCCATCATGCAGCTGACCCCTCTCTCGGAGGTGACCGGGGCAAACGATGAATACGACAGGGTGCTGCCGTCGTCATGGCCTCAGACGATCATTGACGAGATCGAACGGGGACAGGAAACTCCCCCATCCCAGATCTGGATTACCGGA
>JBIPLT010000365.1:0-2529 GCA_044368255.1 Flavobacteriales bacterium | reverse complement strand
TTAATAATAAATTATCGTCCGAAACATTGAGATAAATGGTTTTTGAAACATTAGAAATAGATGCGTCATCGCCACAACTATCAATAGCAATAGCGCGATAAAAATAACTTTGATCAGAAGTAATAGCATCCGGATCATTGAAAGTATACGGATTAGAAACGGGTGTTCCATAACCGATAATATCAAAAGGTCCTGCAGAATTATCACTTCTTTCAAAACGATATTGACTAACAGCTGCGGTCAAATCTGAATGTAATCTCAAATCTACTGTTGCATCTGGATGAACTGTTGCCACCTGTAAATAATGAAAATTCGGTATGTCGGGTTCGTAAATGAATCGACAAATTTTATTAGAAACAGAACTACGGTTTCCATTCACTGAATAAGCAATAATCACATAACAATAGGTAGAATTTCTATTTACGTTTAAATGATTATAAACGGTATTCGATCCTGAATAAATTATTCCAAAAGCACCATTGTTTTCACTAGCATATAATTCATATCGATCCACACCACCATTCCAGTTGATGTAATCATTCCAACTTATTTGCACCACTTTTTCGCAAATATCTAAAGTGGTAGAAACAAAAATGGTATTATGATTAATTCCCATGGCCGAAGTATTTGGACTAGCTGGTGTTCCCGACCAACAACTATCAAATGCAGCCACACCATATAATTCGCTTTGCATTCCAGCAATTGAATTTGGATTAGTGAATTGCGTATTGTTAATTCCAAAAACAGTGTCGAGAATAACCCAATTTCCTCCCATATTTTGCAAAATAATATAACCTTCGGTATCTGCATCTGGATTTACATTCCAAACTATGGTAGCTTCTCCGGTTAATGTATCTACGGTTACCAATTGAATAATGGGAACGTCAGGCGCAATTTGATCCGTAAAATTTTCTCCATCAATCGAGGATTCCGAAAAACATCCCGAATTATCTTCAGCAATTACTTTATAATTCAACGTGTCTTCACAAATAGAAATAGTATCTACATAGGAAACCATACCATACAATACAGAATCAATCATAGTCCAAGTTCCTAAGGGATATTCTTGCCAGACATAATAAAAGCCAGTTGATGTAGAAATATTCGGATTGTATAAAGCATTCCATTGCAAAATGGCTGTTCCATTTCCTGGGTTATTTACATTCAAAAATATCGAATTTACCGTGTTACTTTGCGCTGAAAATTCTCCATTGCATCCCGAATTCACTTTTACATAATAAGAACGAGAGCCATTTTGTCCATCTGCACCAATGTGTAAAAACGAAAGATTATTGTAATTCGTAATAGTAGAAAGCAATGTATTAGATCCTGCTTCATACACTTCATAATTGATAAATGAATTATCTGGATCAGCAGGTTGAGACCATGTTAATGTTATGTCTCCATTCAATGCCACATTTGCGCATTTTATTTCAGGAGCTAAAATTCCCGCCAATGGTAAAACAGTAATGGAAATAACGGGATTAGTAGTTCCGGGTACTTGACAAAAATCATCCGAAATAGTAAAAACGAAATTATAAGTTTGCGCACTTCCGTTAGAAGAAAGATGAACACAATCGGTTTGCCAATTAAAATCGATAAAGGCAGTTTGTGCCCCGGAAATGGGTAATCCACTATTCAAAGTTGCGCATGGTGCTTGATCACATCCAGCAGCAGCATTTGTAAAACCAGTACCAAATTCTGAACCCACTGCATTAATGGTTAAAGTTTGTGGAGAGCCATCCTGTAATAATTCAAAATCATTGGCAAGAAGCGTAAAATTCACCACACTTCCCGCAGTAACAGTTGTAGAAAATGAAGTTCCGGCATTGAATGGAGGAGTTACATCTGGTGATGTGTTTACACCACAATTCACCACAGCAATTTGTAAATCTCGATATACTTCTGAAATAAGAATGCCATTTCTATAGGAAGCCACTTTTACAACAATCACAAAATTACCAATGGTAGCGGAAGTAAAATTTACTTCCCCGCTTTGTGAATTTATGGTAGCTGGAATATTTGCTGCATTGAAACTATTATCTGGAGTTGGGTTGGTAAATGAAAATCCTGCAACATATGGAATGATCACTGGTGTGGCTGGTGGATTAAAAGTAGTGACTATATCCGAAAGAGGTTCAGCGAAAGAAAATACCAAGGAATCTAAATCAGGATCAAATGCGGTAAAATTGAAACGAATATTTTCACCAGCACAAACTACAGTGGGAGGTGAAATTGAAAATTTAGGTGAACTATCAAAACAAGGTGAAGTATTCGTTGCGTTATTTTCATACATAAATGATCGAAGTGTAATTCCAAACGCGCCGGGAGTTTGTAAATTATCAATACTTAAATTTCTTGAAAAATCATCCCAAGTAAAAGCCCAACCATTTGCAGGAGGAATTCCTGCAATTGAAATTTCAGCCGATTCAAAAATAAAATCTTCAACAGCGCCAATCGTTGATGAACCACAAGTAATTTGTGGTGGCCCTCCAGTTACTGCATTACAAACTGGTGAAATATCATTTT
>JBIPLT010000426.1:0-2529 GCA_044368255.1 Flavobacteriales bacterium | reverse complement strand
TTACCTAGAAAACCTCAAAATGGAATGCCTCCTAGATCACCTAATCGTACTAGATCAAACTCTCCTAGCGGGTCTCCACAAAACAGAACACCTCCTAGTGTGTCTCCACAAAACAGAACACCTCCTAGTGGGTCTCCTCGAAATGGAATGCCTTCAAAAACAGCATCTTCAAGTGGAACACCTCCTAATAAAGGAAAAGCCAACGTGCAAGGATACACTAACAATCGTCTCGCTCTTGCTTCGCAGAAAAAAGTCTAACTTATCTGATTTATCCGATATCTATGAAATTATTAGCAGGTGTAAAAATTATATAAAAATACAAATGACATTGTATATAAATACAAATGTTACCACCTCATATTACACCTATTGTAGCCATTACTTGCTACTTAGCATATCCCAAGAATTTACGTATAAATCCATTATTATTGCATAAAGTAGCAGTTATACACAATGTTGGATTAGTGCTTTTTAGTGCGTGGACTTTTGCATCGCTATCCCGTATCTTATATAGCGATGGGGTCATCTTCAAGTCCAACCATTATTTTCAAAATCCGCAATTTGATACTATTATTTATTGGTTCTATATCTCAAAATATTATGAGTTTGCCGATACGTTCTTATTGTATCTCAATGGTAAAACCCCAATATTCCTTCAAAAATACCATCACGTTGGCGCAGTGATATCTTGGCATTTAATGTATTATTTTAAGGTCGAAATGGTCTGGATGGCGACACTCTTAAATAGCGGAGTGCATAGCATAATGTATTCTTATTATCTAGGTTGTCTATTGAAAATAAATCAAGTAAGACACATAAAAAAATATATCACAACAATGCAACTATGTCAGTTCTTTATATTGTATTCTAATTTCTATTTTTACTATCCGCCTATCGAGACGTGGTTTAATTATGGAATTATCACGTTTTTTGCTACATATGGCGTGGGTATTATTGGTCTTTTTGGTAAGTTCTATTATGATACCTATATGGTTAAAGAGAAAAAGGAAAGAATACAATTTACATATATATAAGTAGTTAAAAACTGAATACAATTTGATACCTGCTTATCAAGTTATAGATATTATTTAGAGATATCATATTATATTTGTAATTTATCGAATGCTTGCCTAAATGCGTCATTATCATAGGCAAAGTTATACACAAGATTTTTAACCTGTCTATTGACATTAACTTCGTGGATACCTTTGATAAGACATTCGGCTACCTCAATATGACTGACATTATCGTGTTTGAAACTACCGCCAGAAATTAGACAAATACGCACATAATCGATTTTTTCGGTATCTATTTTATTGTTATAATGGTAAATTGCATTTGCTATATTCTTACCAACTATATACACTGCATTCTTGAAATTATCTGCAGTGTTTTTTATTCCTTTGGGTCCTACACAATATATCATCGCTTTATTCGCTCCATTATTATAGGGCGCGTTTTTCAAGATATCTATGAAAACGTCCCCTGCATATAAACTATTACTTAAAAAGTTGCAAAGACGGCTCTCAGATATATACAGATACATATCTTTGAAATATGGGTTGTTTTCAAACTTACCCCCTTTATTAAATGCGTCAAAGTGATGTAAAGTTTCTGCTTTTGAATTTGAATATTCATTATTCACAATATTCAAATATTTAGTTCTCGAATATATATCAGGAATTAAGTCTTCTTCTTCCTTTACATTATAACAATCCATATAGCAAGATAGATGCATCTTTGTAGATAATTCATATAATTCTCTATCGTATTTGTCTGTTCTGATTGCCATATTGAATGCTTTGTTTATAGCACCACCTCCAACATATAATTGTTCGTCCCCTGCATTGAGTGAAGCCATAAATGTTGCTGGTTTGTCTTCTGTATTTTTATATATATACCCAGATTGCTCATAAACTGCAGTAAAATACTCCTTTTCCTCTTCAAATGTGTATTTGAATGGTTCCTTGTCTTTAACCACTATTGCTACTTGAGTTGCGTTATTCATATTTTGTATTGTTTTAATTAAATATAATATGTATATGATATTATCAATTTTTATTACTTGTTCGTATAAACGTCAATATATTTATATAGCTAATGTATAAGCAATGCAAAAAATACCTTTATGTTGGTGAAACAATACTATTATATAACATAAGTTTCATCAATCTTTATGATAAATTATAAAATTTATTATTTGTTTGTGCTGGTTGATACGACATATCTAATGATTTACTAGATATAATATTTGTAGGTTGAATGGGTTCATAATAAGTTTGAATAGGCTGAATATATTTATCGGGTTCATAATAAGTTTGAATAGGCTGAAGTTGAATAGTTTGAATAGGGTTAGGTTGAATATATTTATTGGGTTCATAATAAGTTTGAACAATAATGTTTGGTTTTTGCAAATTCATAATAGTTTTCTCTTCTTCATATTTATCTTCAATCGTTTTAGAACTTTTTTTATATTTCAATTTAATCTCTTTTATTTTTAGGTCAAAATCCCCTTTATAATTATTAAAT
>JBIPLT010000135.1:0-8249 GCA_044368255.1 Flavobacteriales bacterium | reverse complement strand
AATCGTAGATGATTGCACAACCAAGGTTCTTCGGCACAAGAAAATTTATTCAATGAAAAAGTATACGCTAAAAATGCAAATGAAATTCCTTTTCGTTGGAGAATCGGAAAATCATTTATTGCTTCTAAAGAAAATGCCGCACCACAAGTGAGAATATTCTTATCGTGCAAAAATTTCATCGTATTATGTAATCCTTCTTTCCCTTGATCTAATGAATGATTATTTGCTACAGATAATACATCATAACCTTTAAATTTTCCGTTTCCATTGAAGATCTCAAACATTTCTGCATCACCATTGAAGTGCATATCATTTAACATTACTTCTGGCACCAATAAAACGGGCTTCGTTTTATCTATAGGCGTTTCCAAATTCGCAAAAACAATATCCGATGAAAAGAAAAACTCACCGAAATCATCCCATAAATTTTTACATGTATTTTTATTGATGAGTTCATAAGGCATGAGGTCGCCACCGAGGGAGACAGTGACTAAATTATCCTTCGATACGCCTTTCGAAGACTCAAGGCTACTCAGGATGACATTCCTCTCATTACTTAAAACACAGTCACCCTGAGTAGAATTCAGTCTTCTGAATTCGTTCCCGATAGCTATCGGGAGAAAGATCTGATCAGGCTCTCTGAAATAATATTTATATCCCAAATAAAGCGAATCCTTCCAAGTAAAATATAATGGATCTTCCTCAAAATCCTTTAAGGTGTATTTCCATTTTTTTCCATAAAAAATAGCGAGCAAACCAAATACAAAATCCAAAAGAGCGAGTGTTGCTCTTCCTTTGGGAGTAATGGCTTTACAGGGGGGAAAGTTCATTCCCTAAAGATAGGATTAACTCCTTTTAGTTTCAAAATCCTTACTTGTCTGAGAACAAATGTATTAATTATGACGGATATCAGTTTGCCAGTGAAAAAACATTGCCAAAAATCATTATGATTGCGGTTGTTTTTTAACTAAATTTGCCTTGATGAACAGAACACTTTATCATATCATCGATTTCAAAAGAGTCAACCGGAGAAATCCGGAATGAAATTATTTGTTGATTTGTTGAAGTAAAATTTATTGAGGTTTTAAATTCAATAATTTATTAAATAAATCTCCAAATCAATAAATCTCCAAATCAATAAATCTCCAAATCAATAAATAATTTATGCCTATTTACCATAAACTCGGTTCCTTCCCGCAAAAACGACATACTGTTTTTCAGCAGAAGAATGGGAAACATTTCTACGAACAACTTTTCGGCACCGAAGGTTTTTCAGGAATGTCGTCTCTACTTTATCATGTGCATCGTCCAACGCAGGTAAAGGAAATCCTTAGCTCAAAAATTGCTACTCCTGAAATTGCCATTGATAAAAATATCAAAGCACTCTTATTAAAAGGTTTTGAAATTAAACCAACGGATGATTTTTTAGAAAGCCGCGTACCATTATTAATCAATAATGATGTTTGGCTCGGACTTGCTGCCCCGAAAAAATCTTTGCGCAGTTATTTCTATAAAAACGCAGATGCCGATGAAATGCTTTTTATTCATAAAGGAAAGGGGAAACTCAGAACTTTCTTAGGAAACATTCCATTTGAATATGGTGATTATTTAATTATTCCGAGAGGAATGATTTACCAAATCGATTTTGAAACAGAAGATAATCGTCTTTTATATTTAGAATCTTTTGATCCGATTTATTCTCCGAAGCGATATAAAAATTCTCACGGGCAATTATTGGAACATTCTCCCTATTGTGAACGTGATTTCAAACTTCCCACTGATTTAGAAACACACGATGAAAAAGGAGATTTCTTGATCAAAATAAAAAAAGAAGGAATGTTGCATGAAGTAGTTTATGCCACGCATCCTTTTGATGTGGTAGGTTGGGATGGATATAATTTTCCTTATGGATTTTCTATTCACAATTTTGAACCCATTACAGGAAGAGTACATCAACCTCCTCCAGTGCATCAAACATTCGAGACAGGTTCGTATGTAGTTTGTTCTTTCTGTCCGCGTTTGTACGATTATCATCCGCAATCTATTCCTGCGCCCTACAATCACAGTAATATTGACAGCGATGAAGTTTTATATTATGTGGATGGAGATTTCATGAGTAGAAATAATATTGAGCAAGGACATATCACTTTGCATCCAAAAGGAATTCCTCATGGACCAGCTCCAGGAGCAATGGAAAGAAGTATTGGTCAAAAAGAAACGCAAGAATTGGCTGTTATGGTGGATACTTTCCGTCCGTTGAAAGTAACGAAGGCGGCTATGGGAATTGATGATGGGGTATATTACAAAAGCTGGGTAGAAAAATAAAAATTAGCGGATTAGCGAATGTGTTAATTAGCGAATGGAAGAAAACGGAAAACGGAAAAAGACAAAAAAAGAATTAAAAGATGATTGAGAATCCAAAATACAAAGACAATTTGATAGTGAAACTTTCATTTGAATTTGCATTGACTATTGTTGAATTTTCAGAAGAATTAGAAAAAAGAAGAAAATATAATTTAGGAAATCAATTATTCAGATCAGGAACAAGTATTGGAGCAAACATCATTGAAGCACAGAATGCAGAAAGTAAGGCGGATTTCATTCATAAGCTGAAAATCGCAGCGAAGGAAGCGGACGAAACTGAATATTGGCTTTTACTTTGTAAACATTCAAAATCCTATCCTGATGCAGATAAAATCATTGAAAAACTACAACCTGTTGCAAAAATTCTGACTAAAATAATTGCAACATCAAAAAAATCAAAAACAATAAAAAAATAACAAACCTTGGTATTTCCATTAGCTAATCCGCTAATTGGCTAATCCGCTAATAAAAAACATTATGAGTAAAGAAATTAAAAACGTTGAATACGGTCTAGAAAAAATCTTTGAGGGAGCACAAGATTTTTTACCGTTATTAGGAACCGATTATGTAGAATTTTACGTAGGAAACGCAAAACAATCTGCTCACTTTTATAAAACAGCATTCGGATTTCAATCACATGCTTATGCAGGATTAGAAACTGGATTGAAAGATCGTGTATCGTATGTTTTAAAGCAAGATAAAATTCGTTTAGTATTAACAACCGCCTTAAAAAGTGATTCTCCTATTGGTGAACATGTAAAAAAACACGGTGATGGTGTAAAAGTAATTGCACTATGGGTGGAAGACGCTCGTAAGTCATTTGAAGAAACGACAAAACGTGGAGCAAAAGTTTTCATGGAACCTACCGTTGAAAAAGATGAACATGGTGAAACAGTTCGTGCAGGTATTTATACATACGGAGAAACGGTTCACATGTTTGTAGAGAGAAAAAATTATAACGGTCCTTTTTTACCGGGATTTAAAGAATGGAAATCGGATTATAATCCTTCTGCAGTTGGTTTAAAATTTATAGATCACATGGTAGGAAATGTAGGTTGGGGAGAAATGAATACATGGGTAAAATGGTATGAAGATGTAATGGGATTTGTAAACTTTTTGACATTCGATGATAAGCAAATCACCACTGAATATTCTGCTTTGATGAGTAAGGTGATGAGTAATGGAAATGGAAGAATTAAATTTCCGATTAACGAACCAGCAAAAGGAAAAAAGAAATCACAGATTGAAGAGTACATTGATTTTTATGAAGGACCAGGTGCGCAACATATCGCAGTTGCTACCGATGATATCATTACAACAGTAGGGGAATTAAAGGCAAGAGGCGTGGAATTTCTACCTCCACCTCCTCAGGCCTATTATGACGATATTCCACGCAGATTAGGCGTACATATGAGCATTATGAAAGAGGATATTTCTAAATTACAAGAATTATCCATTTTAGTGGATGCTGATGAAGAAGGATATTTATTGCAAATCTTTACGAAGCCCGTTGAAGATCGCCCTACTCTATTTTTTGAAATCATTCAACGAATGGGAGCGAAAGGATTTGGTGCTGGAAACTTCAAAGCGCTTTTTGAATCAATAGAACGCGAGCAAGAGAAGAGAGGAACATTGTAATTTTAAACTGAGGTCATCCTGAGTAGAACAAGTCTTCGAAGTTCGTATCGAAGGATGAATTATAAAATGAATATTATTTTTAAAGGGAGCGAAAGTTCCCTTTTTTTATTTAATCAAAAACTCAAATTCATTCTTCTCCTAACTCAAATAAACAACCTTCTTCAAATCTTTTCGGGCAAATCTTAAGTTTCAATTTGAAAATAAAATCCAAAAAAAAGGAGCATTGCTGCTCCTAAATTTATTCCCTATCGGGAATGAGAAAATTCATTCTCATAATTCTCAATTTCTACAATCATTTCTGCGTTTTTACATTCGATCTAGAAGTATTAATTCCTTTCGGACTAACTTTTACATCATCACTTGGAGTAGCTTTCATTTTCTCTTCTACTTCAGCTAATTTACGGGTTGCATATTCATCGCCAGGCTTAACTTCTAAGGCTACCTGATACATTGCTTTTGCTTCACTCCAATGTTTGTGCTCGAATTCTGCATCACCTAAATCTATCAATGCTAAATATTTTTCCATTGTTTCTTTTTTCTCTTTCTCACGAGAATCATCTTTAACGATGGTCATTTCATCAATCAAATGTTTTGCTCCTGCAAATTTATCAATGATAAAAAGTGTGTAGCGCACATCAACAGAAATCGTTCGTTGTAAATTTGGTTCAAAAGCAATATCCCCACTCATTGCTTCCCAATTTCCATCAAATGCTGTTCCGATTAATTCTCCCTTAGCATTAATCACTGGACTTCCTGAATTTCCTCCAGTAATATCCGTGTTTGAAATAAATCCAACTCGAAGATTTCCATTTTCATCTGCATATTGACCGTAATCTTTTTTCTCCCACAAGCTTTTCAATTTAGCTGGAACAATAAATTCATCATTCTTTGGGTCTTCTTTCTCCATAATTCCATCAATGGTAGTGTAATAATCTGCCATCAATCCATCTTGAGGTTTATAATCCAAAACATTTCCATAAGTCAATCTCATTGTTGAATTGGCATTTGGCGAATACGTTTTTTCTGGGTTCATTAAACGAATTCCTTCCACATATAATCTTGTTGCTTTTTCTAATTGCGTTTCAAATGGAGCAGATTCTGTACTTAAAGTTCCTTGCCATAACATAATAAAACTCCAGAACATCATAAATCCTTGATCTTTTTGAAAAACTTTTAAATCTGGATTTAGCATGAATTTTTCTAATCTTGCTTTATCAGTAAAAACAGATTTCTTATAATAAGCTTCGACAAATTTTTTGAAATCGCCTTTGTTCTTCTTATGAATATCAGTTAACTCTTTTACATGATAAACCGGGTCGATGTCTTTGTAATACATCTCCAACATGGCTGTCATAATTTTCATATCAGTGGCGGCATTGTGATTTTTAAAATAATCATCAACATCAGCACGAGCAGATTCAAATTGAGCTTTTGCAGCTTCTTTTTTAGCTGCGTCATCTGTTCCTTCTTGTTGTAAAACTAAATAAGGGTAAATGATTTTTAGAAATAAATTATTCAATTCAATTCCAATAATACATTCCGTTAAGTAAACATTTGGCATCACCATTTTATCTAATCCTGCATAAGCTTCTGCAATATCATTTATAACGTTTCCGTATTTTTTCTTACGATCAGAATCTGCATTTATCCATTTCATGAATTCATCTTCTTCTGCCTTCTTCTTATCGAAAACATCTAGTCTTTTTAATCCTCGCGTTTGTCCAATAAAATATTTCCAGTAGTTACTTACTTGGGCATAGTTAGAAGCATATTGAATTCTTACTGCATCACTTTTATCCATATCTTCTTTCATCAACTCCAACTTTTTCGCTCTAATTTTCACTCTGGCAGGTTGATCTTTTTCAATTGCCGATTTTACTCCATAAGAAGATAAATAACGATCGGTATTTCCAGGATAACCCATGATCATTGCGTAATCGCCTTCTTCTACTCCATTGAGAGAAATAGGTAAATGATGTTTTGGTTTATAAGGTACATTATCTTTAGAAAATTCAGCTGGCTTATTATCTTTATTAGCATAAACACGGAACATTCCAAAATCTCCAGTATGACGTGGCCACATCCAATTATCCGTATCTCCACCAAATTTACCAATGGCAGATGGAGGGGCACCTACTAAACGTACGTCATTGAAAACTTCATAAACAAAAAGATAATATTCATTTCCGTCATAGAAAGATTTCAATTCAGTGGTATATTCCGTTCCATTCACTGCATCTTTTTGAATTTTTGCTGAATTCTTTTTGATGATGGCTTCTCTATCTGCTTCCGACATATCCTCTTTAACACCATTTAAAACAGCTCCCGAAACATCTTCCATTCTTACTAAAAAGGAAGCGTACAATCCTGGAACTGGAAGTTCGTCAGCTTTTGTTTTTGCCCAAAAACCATCTGTTAAATAATCATGATCTACAGTTGAATGAGATTGAATCGCATCAAAAGCACAGTGATGATTGGTTAACATCAAACCTTGTGAAGAAACAATTTCTCCAGTACAAAATCCACCTAAAGAAACAATCGCATCTTTTAATGAAGAATTATTGATGTCATAAATTTGATCTGCAGTTAATTTTAATCCTCTTTTCTGCATATCCTCATAATTCATTTTTTTGAGGTGCATCAACAACCACATTCCTTCATCCGCTTTTGCAGTGAATGTTAAAAGTGAAATAATAAAAATGGAAATGTACTTTTTCATAAGTCGATGTTTTGTTTTTTAATTGTCTTATGGAATACGCCTTGTTTTATGCATTTGTGAAAAAACGCTTAAGTTATAAGGCAATTTCATATTATCAATGATTTTATTCGGGAAGCGAAAATAAGAAACAATTGAGTGTTATTAAAATAATTTCAATAAATAGTATAAAAACAGCTATGAAATCAAATAAAAAAAGGTGACATTTTGCCACCCTTTTAATGATATTCAATGGATTATCGAGGTTTTATTCCGACTTTCGGACCCGTTTTCTTATCCTCTTCTTCCTTTTTATTTTCTTCGATCTTATTATTTTCCTCCGCTTTTTTACTTTCCTCTTCCTTTTTCTTCTTTTCTTCCTCAGATTTAAGTTTGTTCTCTCTCTCCATTTTTAACTTAGCTTCGTTTTCTGCTTTGCGCTTTGATTCGTTTTCTACTTCATTACGATCAGCCTCTTCTTTAGCCTTTTTACTTGCTTCTTCATCGGCTTTTCGTTTTGCTTCTACTTCAGCTGCTCTTTTATTAGCATCTTCTTGCGCTTTACGTTTGGCTTCCTCTTCAGCTGCTTTACGCGTGGCTTCATCAGCTTTTAATTTAGCATCATCTGCCGCCTTTTTATCTGCTTCTTCTTTTGCCTTACGTCTAGCTTCTTCTTCGGCTGCCTTTTTCTTTGCATCTTCCTCTGCTTTTAGTTTTGCTTCTGCTTCCGCCTTACGTCTAGCTTCTACTTCAGCTGCCTTTTTCTTAGCATCGTCTTCAGAAGAGTCTCCACTCTTTACGTTTCCATTGCCGTTTCCATTGTCGTTTCCATTTCCAGAATCAACGCATTCTCCAAGAATATCACCATGAGCTTGATGAGCTGGCCAAGCCGATTCAGGAATTTCAATCGTTTGTGGATTACCTTCATTCCCTGGTGGAATGTGGCAAATTTTTATTTTTTTCTCTTCAATTACTGGGGCACATTCTCCTAACTCATCACCGTGTGCCTGATGTGAAGCCCATTGTGATTGGAGGATGGTCATCGTTTTTGTATTGCCAGAATTTCCTTGGTGATGACAAATCGTAATTTTAGGATCAACCGGAGGAACTTCAATACATTCTCCTAATACATCGCCATGCGCCTCGTGTGCTGCCCATGCTGATTGTGGAATCGTTAATGTTTGTTTGTTATTCGGATTTCCTGGAGGCGTATGACAAATAGTGATCATTGGATCTACTGGGGGAACTACCTCAACACATTCTCCTAATACATCACCATGTGCCTCGTGAGCTGCCCATGCTGATTGTGGTATCGTTAATGTTTGCTTGTTATTCGGATTTCCTGGAGGTGTATGACAAATAGTGATCATTGGATCTACTGGAGGAACGATCTCGACACATTCTCCTAATACATCGCCATGCGCCTCGTGTGCTGCCCATGCTGATTGTGGAATAGTCAACGTTTGTTTGTTATTCGGATTTCCTGGAGGCGTATGACAAATAGTGATCATTGGATCTACTGGTGGAACTACCTCAACACATTCTCCTAATA
>JBIPLT010000133.1:0-8264 GCA_044368255.1 Flavobacteriales bacterium | reverse complement strand
CCCATCGTTTACCAATGAAGAATAAAGTTTTCTTACTTTTTCGGGAGCCCAATAGAAGAATACACCTAAATCACGCTCATTAGAAACAGCACTGTTAAGCGCATCATTACGATCTAATGGTAAACGATTTTGTGACGACTGCATGTTTTCAAAACCGAAAGGAACTTTACTTTGACCGATTCTAAAACGAAACTCTTTTTTCTTATCAATAGAAATATCAAAATAAGCATCTCTTAATTGGGTAATATAATTTGTTGTTCCAGCCGAAGAAGCAAAATCCGGTTGGATATACATATATACATAATCATTTAGTTGTCCAGAAAAAATAATACGCGCACGTCTTATGAAAAATCCATTATCACCACCCCAAGATTTATCGCATTGCTCACAAACTAAATCTTCATTTGTTTCCAATAATTGATTGTATCTTATTTGAAGATATCCACGAATAGAAAAAGAATCATACCATTTTTTAGGTTTTTCTTCTTCTTTTTTTTCTATTGTTTCTGTAGGTTTATCGGTGGATTGTGCGATGACAAGAGTGAAACTAAATAATGCTAAAACTAGAATCGTAAATTTGGTTTTCATTTCTGTACCTTTTTAATTAAATGTTATCTAAGTTTAAACTAAGTTCATTTAATATGAAGTCTTGTTTAATTTCGGGTACAAAAAAAGAAAGCTAAAGTAAATTGAATGTATTTTCAATGTTAACTTAATGTTAAGAATATGAATTTTTGGAATAAAAAAACCCGCTTAAGGGCGGGAATACTTGTTTGAGCGAATGTGTTTAGAAATCAAATCTATAACCGATTCCTTTTACCGTTTTAATATAATCATCACCTAATTTTTCACGGAGTTTTCTAATATGAACATCAATGGTTCTATCTCCTACAATTACATCTCCTCCCCAAACTCTTTCAAGAATGGTTTCGCGAGTAAATACTTTTCCAGGTTTAGAGGCTAATAAAGAAAGAAGTTCAAATTCCTTTTTAGGAAGATTAATTTCAACTCCTGCTTTAACGATTAAATATTTTTCTCTGTCAATTTTTATATCGCCAATATTAACTACATCTTCATTGGCTTGAACAGTATCATTTCTTCTTAACAATGCTTTTATTCTACTAATTAAAACTCTTGGCTTAATAGGTTTGGTGATATAATCATCGGCACCAGAATCAAAGCCTGCAATTTGAGAATAATCTTCGCCTCTGGCGGTTAAAAAAGCAATCATCGTATTTTTCAATCCATCAATATCTTTAATCGCTAAACAGGTTTCAATACCGTCCATTTCGGGCATCATCACGTCTAATAAAACTAAATTGGGATTAAATTTTTTGGCTTTGTCAATTGCTTCACGACCATTATTTGCAATTTCAACTTCAAAACCTTCTTTTTCAAGATTATATCGGATCATTTCTAAAATGTCCTCTTCATCATCCACCAGCAAAATCTTATTGTTCGACATATATTTTAATTCTTAATCAAAGGTAAAGCTATTCTGGATTCTGATTGTTAAGTTAAGATTAACTTAAAATTAATCAAATATGCGTGTTATCCAGTTTATATCCCACACCTTTAATGGTTTTTATGAATTTATCGCCAATTATTTCACGCAACTTTTTGATGTGCACATCAATCGTTCTATTATTCACATCTTTCGGGTCTTCCCAAATTTCATTCTTTAAATCTTCTCTTGAAAAAACTTTTCGCGGGTTACGATACATCAACCATAGAATCTCAAATTGTTTGCGCGGCAACTCGAGTTCTTTTGTTCCTTTATATACTACATATTTTTCGGGATCAATCATTAACTCTTCGGTTTGATTGTTTCCATTTTTTGACACAATAGATTGTGGACCTATTCGTCTTAAAAAACTATTGAGTTTAGCAAGTAGTAAATGACTGTTGAGCGGCTTCACCAAAAAGTCGTCTGCACCGGCATTTAAAGCCGATATTTGAATGAAATTATCACTTTGTGCCGATTGAAATGCGATGAAGGTATTTTTAAGGTGCGATTTCTTTCGAAACTCTTGGCATAAATCAATTCCATTGGAATCGCTTAATTCTAATTCAATCAAAATTACATCGGGAGTTACCGTTTGAAGTATTTCCTTTGCTTTTTGTGCAGATAAAGCCAGCCAAGTTTTAAATCCTTTCTTTTCGAGAAATTCAATTAAATCAGAAGCAAATCCGTAATCGTTGTCTATTAATAGTATTTTTGTTTCAGCGCTCATTCTTAAATTTGATGTGAAATTAGAACCACAGTGCCAATAGAGAGTTAATGGAGCATTAAGGATTAGTTAACACGCAATAAGAAATGATTAACGATGCATTAAAATAATATTATGATAAAGTACAATCCAAAGACTTGGTTTCGACATATCTTTCAATTTCACCGAAGTGATACTTTAAGAAAATTGATGCCTGAAATATTTATGATGGCCCTTTATACCGGTATACTTACTTGGATTCTATTGGAAAGTGTGGCCAATATTGGTTTATTTAAAAACACATTATCTGTACATTCTTTAATCGGTTTTATTATGGGTTTACTTCTCGTATTTAGAACCAACTCGGCTTATGATCGCTGGTGGGAAGGGAGAAAACAATGGGGAGCTTTAGTTAATCATTCTCGAAATCTTGCTTTAAAGTGTGAAGCGTTTTTTCAAAACAAACAGGAACTAGGATACAAAAAAATTCATTCTTTGATCGTTGCCTATCCTTATGCCGCTAAAGAACATTTAAGAAAAGGAGTGGATGTACATAAATTAGAATTAGACGAAGATCTACAAGAAAAATTAAAACGATTCAAACATAAACCGAATGGTGTGGCTTCCTTAATTTATGATGAATTGAATAATGCTTATAAAAATAAACTCATTTCTGGAGAACAATTAATGTTGCTCGATCAGGAATTAAAAGAATTTACCAATGTAATAGGTGCTTGTGAAAGAATCAAAAATACTCCGATTCCTTTTTCTTATACCTTATTTATCAAAAAATTTATATTCATTTATGTTTTTACTCTTCCTTTTGGTTTGATACCTGATTTTCATTATTGGTCCATTCCAGTAGTGATGTTTGTATTTTATGTGATGGTGAGTTTAGAAATTTTGGCCGAAGAAATTGAAGATCCGTTTGGAAAAGATGATAATGATTTACCTACAGATGAATTGGCGGGAAAAATTGAAGAATCAGTAAGTGAAATTATGATTCGAAAATAATCAACAGATTGTTTTTTTGAAATAATCAGCGAATGATTTCATCCGAAATCACTTCATTGCTTTCATGCAATTCGCGATCTACAATTTTAATTCTAAAACGAATGGTATCTGAATTAGCCGATAGTGGGTTATAATAGAAAGGGGTAATATTTACATCAATTTTTCCTTTTAGCGCCTTATTTTGACCTTCGGGAGTAACATAAGGAATACGGTATTTAAACTGAACGGGATTGCCTAATTGATCTAATCCAGCTTGCCATTGACCATTTACTTTTTCTTCATAGTCAATAAAACAATTATTAAAATAAACACTAGAAGTATCAAAAGGAGGTCGAATGTCTGATTCTTTTAAACCAATATCACCATCTCCATCTGTAAAATTGATAGTTAGCTTTCCTTCATCGCCATATGGAACAAAGGAATTAAATTCGATGGCTGGAATGATGGGATATTCTTCCTCGGGTTTACACGATACTAAAACCGTCAGACATAAAAAGAATAAACCTATTTTTGAGTTCCATTTCATTTGTCTAAAGATATACACTTTTGAGTAATTTTTCATCACATCGATTGAGTTTTGAGGATTCGGTATTTAAAATCACCGATTCTAAGGTATTTAACGAGATTTCGTTAGAATTATTTCATTTTCAATATCAGCATAATTCGGTTTATCGCGAATATGTTGATTTACTAAAAATAAATAGATCAAAAGTTTCGGAATTTAATCATATTCCTTTTTTACCCATTAGATTTTTTAAGAGCAGAGAAATAAAAACAGGTGATTGGAAAGAAAAAATTATTTTCACGAGTAGCGGCACAACTGGTGATCAAACTTCGAAACATTTTGTAAAAGATTTGAATTTGTATGAAAAATCATTTTTAAACGGGTTCAATCATTTTTATGGCAATCCAAATGATTATGTGATGCTCGCTTTATTGCCTTCTTATTTAGAGCGTGAAGGAAGTTCATTAATTTACATGACCGAAAAATTAATTCAACTCACCGAAAAAAAAGAAAGCGGATTTTTTTTAAATGAAACAGATTCACTATTTGAATTATTAAAAAAAATAGAAAACGAAAAACAAAAAATAATTCTTTTAGGTGTAAGTTTTGCCTTACTAGATTTTTGCGAAAAATATTCTATTAATTTAAAAAATACAATAGTGATGGAAACGGGAGGAATGAAAGGAAGAAGAAAAGAAATAACGAGAACTGAATTACACTCCATCTATAAAAAATCATTAGGAATAGAAAATGTACATTCTGAATATGGAATGACCGAATTATTATCGCAAGCTTATTCAAAAGGAGAAGGAAAATTTATTTGTCCGCCTTGGATGAAAATAGTAATTAGTAATTTAAACGATCCTCGCGAATTTTTACCCAACGGAAAAGCAGGAAGAATAAATATCATTGATTTAGCAAATATAGATTCGTGTGCATTTATCTCTACCGATGATATGGGGAAAATAAATGAGGATGGAAGTTTTGAGATTTCTGGAAGAATTGACCAGAGTGATGTGCGAGGATGTAATTTGTTGGTGTGAAAAAATTATTTTAATGTTTTTTCTTCTAAAACTTGATTAACCTAATCAATGAACATTTGTCAACACTCATAATTTTACACTTTCTTTTTGTCTTAACACAAAAAGAAACAAAAAAGTCAAGACTCATTTTCACTCGGCAAATTTTACTTACAAACTTGCGACCTTTCAGGTGATTTCCTCGCGACCCGCTTCGGAACTTCCTGAAAGGTGCCCGCAGTTTGTTTCGAAAATATTGCCTCTTGAAAATAGGTCGGCACCTCTACAATAGTCGTTAGTAAAAAATAGTTAGTTTAATTATTCAAAATTAAACCTCTAAATCATGATGGGGGTTGAACATTTCTATCCTGCAAATCCAAACATTATCAAAACTTAAACAATATGAATTTTCGATAAAACATATTCAGAATTCTGGTCAAGTTCAATTCGCATTAGGTTCATTTCAACAATAATTCATAATTTAAATCTAACCTTTAAGGGTTATTCAGGATATATCGTGAAGGTAATTTTATAGAAAAATTATCTGTCATGAAAATTTCCTTTCTAGTATCATTTCTTTTCTTGTGTAATATTCAACTGTTCGCACAAAGTATAACTCGTGGTCCCTATTTACAACAACCCACTGACAATTCAATTACGTTAATGTGGCGAACGAATTTCGCTACTGATACTTATGTTTGGTATGGAAACAGCCCAAGCAATTTATCTCAAAATATAGGCATAAGCAACAGTGCAACGGATCACGAATTTATTGTTTCTGGACTTTCTCCCTATACAAAATACTATTATGCTGTTGGAACAAGTACTGGAATGTTATCTACTCCAGACAGTAATCATTTTTTTATAACACATCCCGTTATTGGAACGCAACAACCCATTCATGTTTGGGCTATCGGTGATTTTGGAAAAGGAAATACCGGACAACTCAATGTAAAAAATTCTTACACAAACTATGCAGCGAATAATAATTTAAATACGGATGTGTGGATGTGGTTAGGAGACAATGCTTACAACGATGGTACAGATAGTGATTATCAATCAAAAGTTTTTGGTTATGCGGGATTCAACGATATTTTCTCTTATACACCTTTTTATCCTTCTCCCGGAAATCATGATTACAATACCGTTTGGTCAGAAAGTGTTTTATTTGGAATTCCGTATTCTAATATTCCATTAGAAGATCATACTGGTCCCTATTTTAATATTGTAGATGTTCCTGAAAATGCAGAAGCAGGAGGAGTCGCGTCTCAACTAGAAGTATTTTATTCGTTTGATTATGGCAATGTTCATTTTCTCTCCTTGAATTCGGAGGTATATGATTTTGCCAATACAATGGATGGTATCAATCAAATGAAAACTTGGATAACACAAGATCTACAACAGAATGATAAAACTTTTACGATTGCTTATTTTCATCAACCTCCTTATAGCAAAGGATCACATGATTCGGATGATGCATTTGAATTGGTGATGAAAACAATGCGAGAAGAAATTATTCCTTTATTAGAAAGTTTTGATATTGACTTGGTAGTTTGTGGACATAGTCATGTATATGAAAGAAGTTATTTGATCAATGGTCATTATGGATTAACTGGAGATTTTGTTCCTGCTACAATGATTAAAGATGTGACAGATGGAAATTTTGCAAACGGAAATCCTTATATGAAAGACACCGTCAAAACAAATAATGAAGGAACTGTTTATGTGGTTTGTGGCAATGGTGGAAGTAGTGAAACAGCTCCTGATTTAGATCATCCAGCAATGACATATAGTGAAGGTAATAGTAGCGCCTATGGTTCATTCATCATGGATATTTATAGAAATAGATTAGATGGGAAATACTTATCAGTAGATGGAACAATTCATGATGAGTTTACTATTTTGAAAAAGAATTTAAATTTAAATGATCTTACTGACGTTACTATTTGTGAAGGTGATAGTATTTTGATTGAAGCCAGCTGGACGGGTGGCTCCGATGATTTACAATTTGTATGGAGTAATATTTCTACAGATACCTCTGCACAATATATTCAACCAACCATTTCTGGAAGCTATCAATTGGAAGTAACCGATTTGTTAACGGGACAAATAGAAACCGGAACCTTTCAAATTAATCTTACCAATCTTCCCGTTCCAGTGATTACTATTTCAAATGATACTTTATTTGTACAAAGCGGATATAACTATAAATGGTATTTGGATGGAAATTTAATATCTGGAGCTACCAATGACTTCTTAGTTTTAATTGGTAATGGAAATTATACCGTAGAAATTATTAATGGAATTTGTGTGCAAGCTTCTGCCCCATTCAATTATTCGCTTTCTGCGCTTTCTGTGATAGAAAAAGAGAATGTAACTATTTATCCCAATCCTACTTCTAATGAATTTTATATTGAATTAAATGATATTTCAAATTTACGTTCCATTTCTATTTTTGATATTACTGGTAAAATGGTGAGACAAATTAAAGATGCATCTCCAAAAATGACCATAAACACTACTGATCTAACAAATGGAACTTATTTAATTCAATTTGAATATCATTCGATCAATCACTTTTATAAGTTAATCATTGAGAAATAATTTAACAGATACTGACATAAGAATTAATATACTCGTGACAATCAACTAATACAATATTAGGAGTTTTGCTTTTAATAATATTTATATGAAGCCAAACATAGTTATAGTAGATGACGATCCAGATATTATCACGTTACTTACTTATTCGTTTTCCAAAAATGGAAATACTATTTATGCATTTGAATCCTCCAAAGATGCTTTTAATCATATTGCCATAAATAAACCTGACCTTATAATTAGTGATTGGATGATGCCCGACTTAGACGGAATACAACTATGTAGATTAATTACTATTGACCCAATTTTAAAAACCATTCCGTTTATTTTTCTCACTTGTAAAGATGATAATAAAGACAAAGAAATGGCTTGGGAAGCTGGAGCCACTGAATTTGTTACCAAGCCTGTAAAAATTAAAGACTTATTAGAAAAGGTTCAACAAATTTTAGGAAGAGAAAAATTACCTTATTAAAAAACTATAGTTGAATTCCAACTATACAAACATCATCTTGCTGAGGATTTTCTAATTTCCATGTATCAAATTCCGATTTCATCAAGTTTAATTGTTCTGCCATTTCATATTTATAAATGGAAGAAATAAAATTATGCAGATTGGAAGATTTATACTTTTTATTTCTCGGTCCACCCATTTGATCTTGCATTCCGTCTGAACCAAGATAAATTCTATCTCCTTCTTTATAAGAAATTGAAATTGATTTGAAACTTCTATCTTTTTCAACCTGCCATCCACCAATTGGGTAAGAGCTACCTCTCATTACATTTGAATTTCCTTCAGAAGAAATATACATCATTTTTCGGTTGGCTGATGAATAAAATATTTTTTTATTTGCTTCATCAATACAACAAAGTGATATATCTACCCAATCATTATTAAAATTATCATCGTTTACATGA
>JBIPLT010000364.1:0-2547 GCA_044368255.1 Flavobacteriales bacterium | reverse complement strand
TTGGATAAAAGAGAGAGTCACGCTCCGTAGCTAAATAAGATCCTTCTGATGGGCCGAAAACATAGGTTCTAAGAATGGTATCACGAACTTTTAAAACATGCTCTAAAGTAAATGTGGTATCAGCTGTATAGGGATAAGAATAAATTAAAATTCCTGCATCCACATCATAAGCTTGTCCGCCTTTGAATTTCACTCGATCATATTTTATCCAAGTAAAATCTTTTTCACTTCGCACCATCATGGCTTCACGAGGGACTTTTATTTTTAAATCATATTTATCCCATAAATCTTTTGAAATTTTTACATTTTCTATTGAGTTAATATAATCCATTGCACGTTCGCGATCTTTTAAATTCACAATCTGAGAAATCTTTTCTTTATTTTTTTGAAATAATTCAATCATCGAAGCTTCATCAGGTGCATTCAAACGAATTACTAATTGATCTATCGCATAAACATCTTTCAAAAATTCAACATTGGGCTTTTTTACACTTTCCGAAACATTCACATAAAGAATATTGCGATGTGTTTTTACATTGTCGCGAAATTCTTCACGATTATATTGCCCCACATTAAAATCATATTCAGGTTGTGATAAACCCACTCTGAATCGCTCAAAATGCGGTTGCATGGCGGTTCCAATTAAGGTTTGCCAATAATAATCTTCGCAAATGATGATTAATTCTCCAGGAGCACCTGTAGATTTAAATAGGTATTTTTCGCTAGTTATATCGCAAGAACTAAAGCTTGCAAAAAAAGCGATAAGGATGAAAAATTTTTTAGCCATTTCCTTTTGTCGGAACTTTTAATTTTTGTCCTACCTGAATTTTTTCACTATTCCCATTAAGCTTTTTCAATGCATCGATAGTGGTTCCATTCTTTTGAGCTATTCCCCAAAGTGAATCTCCACTTTTCACCGTGTAATATTTTACATCAGCACTCGTGCTTGTTTTTGCTACAGCTGTAGTTTCTTCTTTCTTGGTAGTTGTTGTATTAACGGCAACATTAGTAGAATTATTGTCTGTACTTTCTGTTGTTGTTCCCTTAATTTTTATCACTTGACCCAAATAAACCGTATTGGATTTCATGTTATTCCATTTTTTCAATTCAGCCACCGTCACTCCATATTTAGTGGCGATTTTACTTAATAAATCTCCATTTTTAACGGTATGTGTCAAGGCTGTTGCATCTGCATTAGATGTTTCAGTAATTGGTTTGGCATTGTAATTATAAATGGAATCTTCCATTACCAAGAAATCTCCAATTAAGTTTTTAGGTAAATAGAGGTAAGTGGGTTTATCTAGTTTAGGTACGATGGTCGTTTTATAAACCGGATTTAGAAATTTCAATTCATCCATGCTTATATCCAAAACAGCCGCTACATTTTTCATATCGAACTCTTGCTTCACATGAATAGTATCATAATTGAAATATTTCATATCAGGTTCAGTTGGATATAAATTATGTTCAGGTGCATATTGCATCACATAATTTACCGCGATGAAAGCAGGAACATAACCTTTGGTTTCTTTCGGAAGGAAATCATAAATTTCCCAATACGTTGTTTTTCCTCCAGATCTGCGAATAGCATTGTTTACCGTTCCAGGTCCAGCATTGTAAGCCGCTAAAACCATATTCCAATCACCATAAAAAGAATATAAATATTTCAAATATTTACAAGCAGCTTCTGTTGATTTGATTGGATCACAACGTTCGTCTATATATGAATTTACTTCTAATCCCATCATTTTTCCAGTAGGAAGCATAAATTGCCATAAACCACTAGCTCCTGCAGGAGATTTAGCTTTTGGATTCAATGCAGATTCAATCACCGGAAGATATCTCATCTCTTGCGGAATATCATATTTATCTAACATGATTTCAAACATCGGCATATACACTTCCGTCATTCCCATGATGATTTGTGAATACTTACGGTAGCGATTAGCATAAACTTCTATATAGGATTGCACTTTATCGTTATGCGTAAATTCAAAAGGAGTTTTTGCATCCATCTTTTTGATACGAGCTGCAATTTCAGCAGCTGTATATTGAGGAACAGAATCAGAAGCAAAATTGAATTTATTATTTTGACGGAAACTATTTTGTTTGTTTACATCCAAAAATTTAAGCGCTACCAAACTATCAATCATAGCAAGAACAGGATCGTCCTTGGCAATTTTAGTGGAGTCTTTACCGATGATTGATTCTTCATTCACCGCGAACAAATGATTGCTACTCATTAGCAACATTCCTGTAATAATTAAGAACATCTTTTTCATAAGACCAGGTTTTAATTTTAATTTCTCGAACCTTGTGTTAGTAAAGGGATACAGGCTACCCTTTGTTTAACGTGGCGTGAATTTACGATTTATTTTAAATTCTCCTACTTCTTCAACGAGTGAATTTACCAATAGTTAAATTTTGATAAGGCATTTAACCTATTGAGGCTTAGAATTTACAAAATAAACTTTAAGAAGAGTGAAATGTTAAATTATCAGAATATTCAAAATTAACCTTCAATACATTCCATGTTACGATGAAATG
>JBIPLT010000132.1:0-8302 GCA_044368255.1 Flavobacteriales bacterium | reverse complement strand
AAGTGAGGAGATTTGATTACTAATACACGATCATCACTCACATTCATTACTTCAGAATAGGAATATTTTGCGGTATCCAAATAAAGATGGCTCTCTGTATTATTTTTATCGTGAATGGAAATGGGAGAAAGATCATTAAGATAAAGTAAATACCTTTTGTATAGCGGTAAGTCTAATCCCAAATCTGTACGAATAGTTTTAAGAATATCCTCATTCACCATTTGCCCGCTTAGCATTCGCGCAGGATCACCTGGCTTGATATGAAACAAAAAGAAAATAACAGTTATCGCCCCAAATAATACGAGAAAACCATACATTAATTTCTTTATGATATATCTAATCATTTATTTTAGATAATCATTTTTTACCTCTTCATAAACTGGGAAAGAAGCTGCGGGCCACATATCCATCACTACTGCTTTTTGAATTAACAATAAACCTGGATTAGATCGAATAATTGTTTTCTGCACTTTTTCATCCGCCGTATAAAACTTAAATGAAGGTTTCAATTGTTTGATCACTGAATCCTGAATTTTAGCACTTGATGCTGTTAGGCAAATAAATAAAATTCCATCTTTCTTAGCTGATTCTGCAATTTCAATTGCTTGCGCCATTGCATTAGCATCGGCATGTTTTAAATCATAAGCTACCATAATAAATACACTTTCCATTTTCAAAACAGAATCAGTAATATCCAAACCAGTAGAAATTTCTGTAATAGAAAAATCTTTTGCTGGTGCATCTACACCTTCTTTTATAACTTCATTTCTCGAACTCACATAATCATAATTCTGATCCCAGTTCTCTGGCCAATGATCAAATTCTTTTTCTTCACCTGTTTTTTTATCTTTCAAAGTATAATAAAACTTAAGTTCAGGCTGAATGCTTGTTCTTTGTTCAATCAAATTATTCCCAATTGCATAAGGACGGAAATCTTTAATAGGCAAATACCATAGGCAATAAATGGTAAAACCTAAACAAAGAATAAATAAACCAATGGCATTGGTCCACTCTGCTCCAATTTTTTTAATCGGGTATTTTTTGAGTAACCAATAAATTACAATAGCAACGAATGTAAAATAAAATGGGAACATCCAATCAAATAACCCTCCACTGAAAAGTGCAATGATGAGAAGAGAAACGGGAAGTATGGAAATATCTTCCTTAACAGCATTCAATTTTATTTCACCTGCATGAAGCAACAATATAATGACAAAAAACAATAAGCAAATATCCTTGTAAAACGATTCCCATGGGGTGAGCGACCTTCCCACAGAGCCTTTCATGGCATCTCCAAAACAACCACAATCGTCTACACAAGTTCTTGTCCATTCTCCTAAAGCTTTTTCTTCTTTTGCCTTTTGCTCATCAATCTTGGCAACTTTAGCTCTAATTTCTTTAATAATTACTAATTCTTCGGGTGAGAAATTATCATCAGAATCTCCAATGTACTCATAGTATCCTTCGTAATCTTTTGCTATTTTTTGTAATTGAGGATTAAATTTTTCATCAATTTTAATGGCACCTTCCATGTGTTTTTCTCCGAATGCTTTCTGATCATCCATACAAGTTGCAGTGAACCAAGTTAGCCAAGCAAAAAACAAGGCCATAGAAAGTAAAGTCCAAGCAGTTAATTTAGCTTTTCCTCCAATGAGAACCGCCAAGCCCAATAATACTTCAATAGCCGAAATAAAAATGGCTAGAAAAAGTGACCAATCATAAAAAAATGTCCAAAATGCAGGGCCTAAAGAAGAACTTCCTAAAGCGGTTTCTGTAAAATAATCTTCGAGTTTATAAGAGAATCCAAGTGGGTCGTTTGCTTTTATTAATCCAGAAACAATGAAAAGTGAGCCAACAAAAACTCTAGCAATAAAAATAACTGATTTTTTATGATCTAGTATTTGTGGTTTAACCAAAGTAATTACCGCTACAATTATGAACGCCCATGGAAAATAAAAAGCCGCTCCCAAATCTTTTGTTAAAACAAGATAAGCCGGAAATAAAACCGAAAAAGCTAAAATCCCCCTTGTTCCCCAATGAATAATTTTGTTTTTAGAATTAGTGACGACTAAAAATCCACCTAAGCTCATGGCAGAAAGTGTGAACATCCAATAAATATTGAATTCATCGACCGGTGTAGGGTCATTAGATGCGCTTCTGATAAAATAAAATGAAAGCAAAATGTAAATTGCTCCCATTAATTGACTGATAAAACCTAACTTTTTACTCATATAATTTTTTATTTTTTGAATTTGTGAGCGCTAACGCGGTTCATCTTAAATAAATTTTTAGAAAGTTATTTTACAAATTCCATTCTGCTATGAATTTAACAGAACATTAACCTTCGCCTTCTTGTATTTTGATGAGTGCAAAAATAGCATAATTCACTATATCGAAATAATTGGCATCAATTCCTTCTGAAATAATAGTTACCCCTTTGTTATCTTCAATTTGTTTGATTCTTAGGAGTTTCATCAAAATCAAATCGGTAAATGAAGAAATACGCATGTCTCTCCAAGCTTCACCATAGTCATGATTTTTTTTCTCCATTAAGGATTTTGCATGTGACGCCTCATTTTGAAAGAATGCTATTGCTTTATTCGCATCTAATTCTATTTCTGTACTGTCTTTCAGATTCATCTGAATAATAGCCATCAATGAATAATTGATAATACCAATAAATTCTGGCTCAATTCCCTCTCCTACTTTTGAAACACCCTTTTCTTCGAGTGTTCTAATTCGTTGTGCTTTTATAAAAATTTGATCGGTTAAACTAGAGGTGCGAAGAATTCTCCAGGCAGTGCCGTAATCTTTGGTTTTTTTACTAAAAACGTCAATACATTTTCCAATAACCTTGTCGTATTGTTCTGATGTTTTGTTCATTATGAAACTTATAAATGATTATCTTTGGATTTGAATGGCGAAAGATACATTTTTTAACAAAACATTTGAACTTCTTTTACAGGGACAAGTGTACTATTTAGACCAACCCCGAACAATGGGGATATTAAATGTAAATTCTGACTCCTTTTTTGATGGGGGAAAATATTTAAACGAGAAAGCATTTCTTTTACAAACCGAAAAAATGTTGAATGAAGGAGCCGATTTCATAGATGTGGGCGGAATTTCTTCAAAACCTGGAAGCCATTTATTTTCAGAAAAAATAGAACTAGAAAGAGTTTTACCTGTAGTTAAAATTTTAGTCAAAACATTTCCAGGAATCAAACTTTCGGTAGATACATTTAGAAAAAATGTAGCCGAAATAACCCTTTCTGAAGGCGTTTCTATTATTAATGATATTAGTGGTGGAAGGTGGGATCCAAAAATATTAGAAACAGTAGCTAAAAGTAATTGTACCTATGTTTTAATGCACAGTAGAAATACATTTGAAAAGATGCATGAAAAAGAATTTTATATAGCGTTAATTTCAACAATTAAATCAGAAATTAATAATCAATTAATTCAAGCAAATAAATTTGGATTAAAAAGTATAATTATTGATCCTGGTTTTGGATTTTCTAAAAATATAAATCAAAATTTTGAAATTTTAAATAATTTAGAAGATTTTAACGATTTAAACTACCCTATTTTAGCTGGAATTTCTAGAAAATCTATGATTTGGAAAACATTAAATACAAATCCAGAAAATGCATTAAATGGAACCACTGCTTTAAATATGATTTGCCTTCAAAAAGGAGCTAAAATTCTACGTGTTCACGATGTAAAAGAAGCGAAAGAAACAATTACTTTGTTCCAGAAAATGACAAGTAACCTAAGCTAAAAGCAGTAAAAAATAGATGATTATCCGCAGAGCCAAAGAATCAGATTTAGATGAATTATCGGTGTTTGCCACTCAAGCATTTTATGATGCCTATAATTGGTATAACACTGCCGAAAATATGAGCAATTACGTGAAAAAATATTTCAGTAAAGCGAATTTATGGTCTGAATTTAAACAAACAGATGCTGTTTTTCTTATTGCTTTAGATGATTATCAAAAAATAATCGGTTATGCAAAAATGGGCAAGGGAAATAACAATTCGGAATTGAAGGAATCTCATTCAGAAATTGAAAGAATTTATGTTAAAACAAAATTACAACGTGCCGGAATTGGACAAAAACTTATAGACGAAATCATTCTTATTACCCAACAACGAAACCAAAAAATCATGTGGTTGGGAGTATGGCAAAAAAATGAAAAAGCAATTAATTTTTATAAGAAAATTGGCTTTGAAATTTTTGGAACTACCACTTTTGTTTTAGGCATTGATCCTCAAGACGACTTTATGATGAAACTAGTTTTGTAACTTAACAGAAATTAACAAGGCACCTTATATTCTGATTTAAAGAGATAAAACTTTATATTTTAACCTTTACACTAAGTATTTTTAAGCTACTATATCCTATTACTACAAAAAAGAAAAAAACGCTTAAACCTTTTACTACTTTTACAGTCTAACGGCACAAATTACACCCTTATGAGATTTATATTGATCATTTCACTTTTAATTTCTTCCATTTCATTATCGGCACAAGGCTTCAAAATTATGGGTAAGGTAATAGATACTACCTCTCAACAATCTTTACCCAATGCCAATATTATTATAAAAGGAATTAGTGATACTAGTTTTTTTAAAGGTTCGGTTGCAGATTTAGAAGGTCGTTTATTTATGAATGGAATTCCGCAAGGAGAATATACATTGCAAATCACTTTTGTAGGTTACGATACCCTTCAAAAGAAATTAACTATTACCGAAGACCAACGTTTAGGTCCTGTTTACATTAGAGAATCTGCAAAATTATTAGATGGAGCGAATGTAGAAACCATGGGTATTCGAGTAGAGCAAAAAGGAGATACCACACAATATAACGCTAATCAATTTAAAACAAATCCAGACGCTACAGCCGAAGATTTAATTAATAAAATGCCAGGACTTACCAATGAAAATGGTGTATTAAAAGCGCAAGGTGAAGAAGTGAAAAAAGTTTTAGTAGATGGAAAACCATTCTTTGGTGATGATGCAGGAGCTGCATTAAAAAATATTCCTGCAGATATGATTGATAAAGTTCAAGTATTTGATAAAATGAGCGATCAATCGCAATTCACCGGATATGATGATGGTAGTGGGCAGAAAACGATTAACCTTATTACTAAAAACGGAGGAAAAGGAAAATTTGGAAAAGTATATGGAGGATATGGAACAGATGATCATTACACCATAGGAGGAAACTACAACAAATTTGATAAAGACAAACGATTTACCATTCTTGGAATGAGTAATAATATCAATCAACAAAATTTTACATCACAAGATTTATTAGGAGTTTCTTCAGGAGGATATAGTGGTTATGGCGGAATGGGTCGAGGAGGAATGGGTGGCGGAAGCGGTTCTTCATTTATGGTTGGACAATCTAACGGAGTATCACAATCACATGGATTTGGTTTAAATTATTCTGACAAATGGGGTTCCAAAATAAAAGTATCGAGTAGTTATTTTTTCAATTATTCAAATTTAGATAATGTTTCGGATATCTACCGCAATTTTATAACTCAAAATGATAGTAGTTTAATTTATTCTGAAGTGAATAGAAGTAATACTAAAAACACCAATCACAGGGCTAATTTTAAATTCGAATACGATATTGATACGATGAATTCCATCAGTATAAATCCTAAATTCAACTTTCAAATCAATGACAAGAATTCAGCTTTAATTGGACAAAACTTAGTGGATGCACGTTTAATTTTAAGTAGTTTGGATAACTTAAACTCATCTGTTTTTGACGGATACACTTTCGGAAATGAATTTACTTACCGAAGAAAACTAAATAAAAAAGGGAGAACCATTTCTACCACTATCAATACCGACTTCAATGACAGAACAGGGATTACTAAATTAAATTCTTCTAACTATTTTCTAGCTTTATCAGATACGTCTACGGTAGATCAAGAAGGAGACCAAAGAACAAAGGGATATACAATTTCAGCAAATCTTGCTTACACTGAACCATTAGGCAAAAAAGGCCAATTGATGATTAATTATTCTCCTTCCTATACCAATAATGATATCCGTAAAGAAACCGATAATTACGATGCTGCTTCGGGTGAATACATTGCAATGGACCCTATACTTACTAATATCTATGATAATACTTATATTACTCATAAACCTGGATTAGGATTTAATTATAACACCGAAAAAAAATCATTGAGTGTTGGAACAGATGTTCAGATGGCCACTTTAAGTGGGAATCAAGTTTATCCGGCTATTACCATTCAACCAAGAAATTTCTTTAATGTACTTCCTAATCTTTCTTACTCCTATAAATTTACAAAAACATCTAGTTTAAGAGTGAGATATAGAACTTCTACTTCAGCGCCTTCGGTAAGCCAATTACAAGACGTGATTGATAATACGAACCCTTTATTATTGAGAAGCGGTAATTCAGCGTTAGATCAAAGCTATACACAAATGATTTTTGGAAGATATGGTTCAACCAATATTACCAATGGAAGAAGCTTCTTTGTGATGTTTCATTCGAGATTTACCAATGATTATATTGGAAATGCAACATTTATTCCAAGCTCCGACTCTACTCTTTCTAATGGAATTGTAATGAGTAAAGGAAGCCAATTAAGTAAACCCGTTAATCTAGATGGATATGTAAGCGCAAGTACTTATACCACTTATTCACTTCCATTAAAAAAACTAAAATGCAATGTGAATTTGAATGGAGGAATTACCTTTAATCGTATTCCTGCAAAAATTAACGAACAAATTAATTTAGCAGATAACTTCAATTATAATGGTGGAGTTACCATTAGCAGTAACATTTCTCCTAAATTAGATTTTAATATTGGGTACACCGGAAATTTTGTAATGGTGACCAATAGTTTGCAATCTTCATTGAATAATAATTATTATTTCCATTTAGCCACCTTTAAATTAAATTGGAATATTTGGAAAGGTGTAATTTTTAATACCAATATCACTCAATCTTTTTACAATGGATTATCTCAAGATTTCAATCAATCATTCACCTTGGTAAATGCCGAAATCGGATATAAATTTTTGAAGGAAAAACAATTGGAAGTAAAAATTACTGCATTTGATATTTTGAATCAAAATAATAGTATTTCAAGAACAGTGACGGAAACCTATATTGAAGATGCCAATTCATTAGTGTTGAATCAATACTTTTTGATTATGGTTACCTATAACTTGAAAAAGGTGGGAGATTTACCTGTTGAAGATAAGCCAATGTGGATGAAACACTGATGAGGAATTTCGTCAACCGATATGATTTTCTGAGAACCAAATACATCCTTTACTAGTGAGAAGAGTTCCACTCAGGATAACAAGAAATGAATCTTGAATCTTGAATCTTGAAAAATATAAATACTCCATATTCTATCTTTCATTTTTAATTTATTTTCACCACTCCAAACTATTCTCATCAAACCATTTTCCCTGTGATTTTAAGACTTGCTCGATCACATCGCGCACGCAACCTTTACCTCCATCTATAGGAGAAATATAATCAGAAGCAGATTTAATTTCTTCGGCTGCATCTTTCGGACAAGCACCAATTCCAGCTTTTTTGACGGCATGATAATCGGGTAAATCATCCCCCATATAAAGAGTATTTTCAAAAGCAATGGAATTTTCATTTAAAAATTTTTCAAAAACAGGAAGTTTTAAAGAGGCACGCATAAAAACATCTTTTACTCCTAAATATTCCATTCGCTCACGAACCATTTCATTATTTCCTCCTGTAATAATTACAATTCGATATCCTTTCTTGACTGCATACTGAATAGCATAACTATCGCGTGTATTCATGGTGCGAACAAATTGATCGGGAGGAAGTAAATAAACTTTTCCATCTGTTAATACGCCATCAAAATCAAAAACAAAAGTGGTGATGTTTTTTAATGCTATTTTATAGTTCATTAGAATTCGATTTTAAGCCCGTCATGGGCAATTTGTACATTATCCGGCAAAATTTGTTCAACCTCGGCATGTTCACCCATTAAATGAGAAATATGTGTTAGAAAGGCACGTTCAGGTTTAATTTCGCGTATTAATTCTAATGCCTGCTCCAAATTAAAATGAGAAATATGCTCGCTTCTTCTAAGCGCATTCAAGACCAAAAATCGAGTTCCTTTCATCTTTTCTTTTTCAACATAAGAAATAGTTTTAGCATCAGTTACATAAGTGAAATCGTTAAAACGAAATCCAAAAACAGGCAATTTATAATGCATCACTTCAATAGGCTCGAATTCAATTCCTGCTGCAGT
>JBIPLT010000406.1:0-2559 GCA_044368255.1 Flavobacteriales bacterium | reverse complement strand
CTCGTAGGAGCGCGAGGTTCTGGAGAGAGCGGCTCGTGGTGAGCCAGTCAGGCAGGCTTCGCGAGGTGTCTTGTCTTAGTTGTTGTAGCTCTAGGTCTAGTGCATGTGCGAGAGGGATGTGGGTGGGGCTGATGCTGCGTACATCCGTGGCCTGGTGGGAGAGCTCGGTGATGGCTTCCTTGCGGGTTATTTGTGCCAGGTGCAGCTCCGCCAGGATTTTTGGGAGGTGTTCCAAGATTGTTTGTAGCCGTTCGTGGTGGGTGTGCCTAATTGTTCTTAGGGCTTCGGTGGCTCCTTCAATCCCTTCTGCTTGCCTGGGTTGGTAGTTGGTAGTGGAGAGTTGGAGTTTTACGACCAGGGACTCGTCTTTTTCGGAGGACGCTGCTGGTTTGCTTTCGAAGGCGTTACTGATAATGATCTGGAGGTGGGTACCGAGGGCAGCGCTTACATCCGCCGAGTTTGCATAGACGGCTGTGAGTTTTGGGGTGAAGGAGTGCCCCTTGCCCTTTTTCTGGATGATGTCGGGGACTGCGGCTCGGTGCCAAGTGTCTCCTATCCGCTTGGACTGCTCCATGCGGATTCCGATGGGTGCGGGGGTGTTGAGGGGGGATGCCCGTACCATTGCTAAGATGGCATCTTGTACTTGTGTTGGGGAGGCGCCCATCCCAGTGAGGCATGAGAGCACGAGGGTCCACTCGTGGTTGGTGTCTGCCGTTGCTCTCATGACCAGCTGTAGAGCTGGGTCGAACTGCTGTTCAAATGTGCAGAAGTATGTCTTTCCCGGGGAGTGCACTGTAAGGTATCCCTGCTCTAGGGGAGAGACGATGGGGGCAAGGGTGCTCGCGCAGGTAATCTTGAAGAGCTGCGGGAGGTTTCGTTTGTGCGGGTCGGAAACCTCGACAAGTGTGAGCGCGGGGGTGAGGTTTGCGCAGGCTTCCTGGATGTGTTCAACTGTAATGTCATGAGTATATACCTCCGTTTGGTTGGCGGGCTCTGCGATCAGGAACTGCACCCGGGCCGCCCTGTCAAGGGGAGTAGGGATTGTGGCTCTAATGCTGGAGCCTTCTTGGACCCGCGCTCGCATGTGTAGGAGCAGCCGGTTCGCCGTGCGCGCGTTGAGGTGTCTGTTTGTCACTTGCTGGTATATGGTGCTGGACGCTGTTGAGGCTGCCTGTACGAGGGCGGGAGTTGCTGCTAGCGGGCATGCTGACGCAATTTCTTCTTCTATGATCAGGGCTTCAAACTGGGAGTTGAGGCGCGCCTGTGTTTGTGCCTTGGCCATTTCTCGTTCTTCTGCAGCCACTTTCTTGGCCTGGTTTTGTTGCTGGATGTCTTGTTGGTGTGCATCTGTCTTTGCGAAGCCCGAGGGGTCTCTGGCTGCTTCCTGTTCTTGTAGGAGGGCCGCTTGCTTCTTCGCTCGGTTTCTGAGCATTTCGAAGGGGTCCATTCCGCCATGCATGCGCAGCATCTGGGTCAGGGAGGAGTTGTTATGTAGCTGATAGTGTTCGAGGGTGTGCTCGTTTAGCAGGTCTTTCCCTGCGAAGACCATGCGCTGTCGCCCGACCGGGACTCCCTGCCGTGTGGATAGGGTTCGCTTTAAGGACTCGATGGTGTCAGTTGGCTTGGTGTGGAACGCCGAGGTTTTCCCATCGTAGGTAGTCACCAGAACTTGCATGTTTGCACAGGGAGGGTGATGGACATCGCCCTCTGTTTCCGGTTGAGAGTTGTCTGAGTATGTCTCGCTCCCAGCTTGGAGCTTTAGGTGTACATGGATGGTGTCTCCATTGGCGATGCCTTTTGCTAGTAGAGTGATTCCGGTGTTTGGGCTGGGGGCTTCAAGTGGCCCAGAGAAGACGGTGCCGTGGGCTCTGAGAAAGAACCATGACTCTTGGAGGCTGGTGCGTCTCGCTATGATTGTGTGGAGCATAGCGATGGTAGAGTTCACTGGGATATCTATGGGGAATGTCCTATCCCGGTTTTTTTTGGGTGGGTTCTGTGCAAGGTCCAGGGGGGGGCTGATGAGGAGTCTGATGATGGCTTGGGACTCCTGTGATGCCGTATGGTCTGCTGCGAGAGGTACTGGGGAGGCGTGGACGGTCTCCCCTAGATCTGTTTCGTAGATTGGTTCGTCCTCCAGGTTTTTTTGCGCATCGTTTTTCCTGTCGGTAGGGAAAAAGACTTCTGTGGTGGGGCGAAAGACTCGGGACGCGACGATGGCTCGCAGTTCCCGGACAGTGAGGTGGGCGGGGGCTGTTATTGAGAAGATACTCTCCGTTCCTTCCTCGTTGGGTTGTTCGTCGTCTCGTGCGAACCGGCGCACATCTATGCGGATAGTTCGGGGAATGCCACGTGTACGAGCTTGGGGCAAATCCAGCCACGGAGCTTGCGCATGAGTGACACTTCCGTCTTTTCCGCCAATCACGATTTGGGTGCCTTGGCAGGCGACTGCCGTGATGTTTGCTTGGTTGAGGAAGAAAGCCACGGGGTGTGTGGGCATCGCGATGAGAAGTCGGTTGTCCTTAAATCGGATGTCGAGGATTCCTTTGCGTTGCCCATTCC
>JBIPLT010000434.1:0-2560 GCA_044368255.1 Flavobacteriales bacterium | reverse complement strand
ATGTTGACGATTAAAATTTGTCACCCAATTTTGGCCGTAATTAATATTTTTTCTGGTAAATTCAACCAAAGCAACTTCGGTTGGATCGCCTTTGAGTTCTTTACTTTCATCTACTATCACATTATGGTTTAGTTCCATAGAAAGTAAACATAACTGCTCAGCTGATAACTCATTAATGGATTCCGCTTTTGGTGAAATCCAATAATCTATAACTGTCATTTTATTTTGCGTAATAGTACCTGTTTTATCGGAACAGATGTAAGTAACAGAACCCAAAGTTTCAACAGCAGACAATTTTCGGATGAGTAAATTTTTTTGAACCATCCGTTTTGCACCTAAAGCCAGAGCAATAGTGACCACTGCTGGTAGTGCCTCAGGAATAGCAGCCACTGCAACAGAAATAGCGGTGAGCAACATGCGGATAGGATCTTCACCACGCAACAGCCCTGCACCATAAATAATTGCACAAATAAAAAATACAACAAAAGATAATTTTTTGCCAAAGTCATCTAATCGATGTTGAAGTGGAGTTCTAGTTTCATCCTCATCTAATAATTGAGCTATACGACCAATTTCGGTATCCATGCCAGTTGCTACAACAATACCTTCACCTCTACCATAGGTTACAATAGTTGTTTTGTAAACCATATTAAATCGGTCTCCTATCGGTATGTTTTCTTTGAATATTTCATTTATATTTTTTTCAACTGTATTTGATTCCCCTGTTAATGACGCCTCTTCAACTTTTAAGGAGTATGTTATTGATAAACGAATATCTGCTGGAACAGACATCCCTGCTTCTAGAATTATTATGTCACCTGGTACTAACTCGGATGCAGCAAGCTGAATTATATTACCTCCTCTGCGAACCATGGCAGTCAATGAAGATAATTTTTTAAGAGCCTCTATTGCTTTTTCTGCTCGGTATTCCTGAACAAACCCTATAATAGCATTAAGTAATACAATAATTAATATAACGATTGCATCTTTAAAATCACCAACAGTTAAAGAAATTACTGAAGCTAAAAGTAGAATAATAACCATTACATTTTTAAACTGATGTAAGAATAAAATAAACTTAGAAATACTCTTTTTTTTAACTAGCTCGTTTTTACTATAATGTTTTTGTCGTTCTTCTACTTCTGCACGATTCAGTCCTTGTTCATTTGTGTTAAAAATTCTTAGAATTTCAGATATAGGCAATAGATGAAACTGCATTATTATTTATTTAAATTCTTTCTTCTTTTAATAATAGTATACTTGACTATAAAATAAATTAAAAAGGCTGTAATGCTACTTACTATTGTTGCCCCAATAAACAATACATAACCAATTATAGAAATATTTTGGTACCAGGTTTCATATTCAAACTTTATATCAGTATATATAAATATTGTGCCTACTTTATAGCTAATCATTAATAAGAAAGGACTTGTAATGGGATTGGATATGAATGCAGCCGAAAGGGCTGTAAGTAAATTAAAACGTAGCACCTTATAAAGTAATAAGGATAAAATGGTACTTAATCCAAATGTAGGAAATACTCCCCAGAATGCACCAATAGCTGCGCCTAATGCAATTTCGTGAATACTACCACGGGCATAATATATTTTAAGGAAGTTAACCTTTAACTTCCTTAAAATATTAATTATAAAGTTTCTATTAATTGGTGTCACTTTGAATATATCAATACAGGTATCTTAGTAGAATAAGTTAATTCAGAAGATTTGCTGGGTAAAAATAAACGTTCGAAAAAGCTCTTTTCCCTCTTTGTAAACATAATCAACAATTCAGGTTTGGACTTTTGAATATAATTTGTTATTCTTTCTACAAGTGAAAGTTCAAGATTGTCTTTTTTTATGTTTAATGTGATGTGTTCAAATTCTTTAGTTTGGAATAATTCTTTATTGTTTTCAAACTTCTTTTTATTTAATATAATTGACGAAAAATGTAACACATGTAAATCCAACGAAATTTCGGTTGATAATTTTGAAATCTTTAGTAATTCACCTTTGAGATTAGTAAAATCAGATAAATAGGTCGCATTATTAATAGCTTTAGCTATATAATGACTTGGTATTACTATTACAGGCACCTTCGAGTTATTCACAATATATGATGCATGCGTACCCATAACTTTTCTTAGCATCCCGGCCCCCTGTGTAGCTATACATATAAAGTCAAATTTATTTTTCTCTGCATATTTTATGATGTATTGGTCTTTTGAAATACAATTTTCAACAACAAACTTAACATCGGAAAATTTTTCTTTATGCTTACCAATAACTGAATTAATAAATTTTTTGAGGTTTGCAGAAAGACGTTCCATTTCTTCTTTTTTATACCCTTCAAAAAAAGCATTATTCCACCTTCCAGGTTGCAGAATCTGAATTGCATGGTAAAAAACAACTTCTATATTATTAGATTGCTTTGCAAGGTTCATTGCAAATTTAATTGCTCCTTTTGAGTTCGAAGAAAAGTCAGTGGTAACTAGTAGTTTCATTTTTAAAATATTAATTATCTAAAGTTAAATGATAGTATGACTATGTAATAATAATAT
>JBIPLT010000142.1:0-7973 GCA_044368255.1 Flavobacteriales bacterium | reverse complement strand
AAAAAAGATTAAAAAAGGTGTCCATCAATTGGTCGATAATTTTGGTGAAACTTTTGGAACTCTAGCACGAATATTCGCAATAATTTTTGCTTCTCTAATGATGGTGGGTGCCTTTGCCATTTTCTTTGTGCTGATAAAAATGATGATGCATTCTGAAATTATTTATCTTTTCACTGGAGATAATATGTATTCTATAACGTATGATCAACTACAAACACTATTCTTCAATTCTCCAACTCAAGCAACATTAGGAACGACTGGATTTATTTTGCTCTTAATAACCATCGCAATTGGTTTAATTATGACCGCTGTTCGAATCATCTTCAAAATAAAAATTCCATTAGTTTTTAAAATCGTTACTGGAACATTTACCACTTTAGGCATAATATTTATTACAATTTGTAGCATGCAAATAGGTTATGATTTTTCACATGACAATTCCTACAGAGAACAAATAAAATTAGATCAAACAAGCGATACACTTTATATTGAAACATCAGAAGATCCTTATTTCTCCGAAAATCTCGAATACAGCGATGATATTTTATTTGAAACAGTACAAATAAAAAACGAACAAATCATTTTTGGATATCCCGAATTGAAAATAAAAAGAAGCAACTCTGATAAATTTGAAATGATCATTGAACGTGAAGCTCACGGAAGTAATAACCGAGAAGCTTTGTCGCGTGCCGAAAGTCTACATTACAAATTCTCGAATGAAGATTCTTTATTGACCTTGGCACCCTACTTCACCACTCCAATAAAAAACAAACTACGTTTACAAAAGGTAACTATCACAGTATATGTTCCCGAAGGTAAAACTGTTTATTTAGGAAAAAAGACCAATCGCATTTTCAATTCCGAACCACATGAAAAAGAGGAGGAAGAAGAAAATCTTTTACCTACCAATACCTATCTAGAAATGACCGATAATGGAATTCAGCGAAAATAATAAACTTAAAATGCAATATCCTGGGGTGAAATAAGAAAAAAACAGATTTTCCAATCTCTAAATTTCTTATATTTATGCAGAAATTCACCTCTATGAAATGCAGTGATCAAACACCCCTCAGTAAAATTACAATACCTTCAGCTAAAAAGTTATTGTTTTTTATTCTTGCATTTTTAAGTTTTCATTTTTCATTCGCACAAGCCGATAAAAACTTTCATGTTCGTGCCTTCAATGAAAAGTTATATACCGATCAAGTTTCTATTTTTGTAAAGGCCGAAAAATCTGCTTTGCAAGATTATTTAAAAACGCACCAAGGAAAGTACAAATATTTTTCGGGCGGATATCATGGAGTCACCATCGAATCAAAATATGTAAAAGATCTTTTATCACAATCTTTTATTACTGGAAGTGATTTTAATCTGCATCGCCCATTTCTATTAAATGACACCATGCGTGTAAGAGATAATATAAATCCAATTCATGCAGGACAAAGTCCACTCGACACTTCCTATACGGGAAAAGGAGTATTAATTGGGTTGATTGATTCAGGATTGGATTTTTTACATCCCGATTTTCGAGATGCAAACGGAAATACTCGTGTAGTAAAAGTTTGGGATCAAACATTAGCATTCGATGCACAACATACTCCAGCGTTTTATGGTTATGGACAAGTGTGGGACAGTTCAGAAATAAATAATGGCACTTGTCCGAGTATTGATGGTGGCAATGGACATGGAACTACTGTTACAGGAACGGCAACAGGAAATGGTTTAGCTAATGGAAAACATAAAGGTGTAGCGCCTGAAGCAACCATTATTATTGTTCGCTCTAATTTTAATTCTGCCAATTGGCTGGGCACTGTTGCGGATGCTACTGATTATATTTTTAAAATGGCTGATTCATTAAATATGCCTTGTGTGATTAATGCAAGCTTAGGAGATTATTTTGGTTCTCATGACGGCACCGACCCTACCGCACTTTTTATTGATAGTTTGATAGAAGCAAAACCAGGAAGATTATTTATTGGTGCAGCAGGAAATTCTGGAAATATTGGCAATTATCATTTAAGACACGATATAAATTCAGATACAACTTTTACTTGGTTTAAGTATAATGCTTCTTCATATCTTGGTTATGGTGCTGTTTTTTTTGAAGCCTATGCAGATACTTTCGATTTACAAAATGCCTATTATTCTGTAGGAGCTAATCTTCCTTCTGCTGGAGGATTTCAAGATCGAGGAAGAACTTCATTCGTAAATATCTTAGATCATTTAGGAACTGTTCATAGCGAACAAATAATAAATAACGGGAACGTAATTGCCAATGTGGATTTTTATGCAGAGAAACAAGGTGGTGTTTATTTATTACAAGTTCATTTGCAAGAACCCGATTCCAACAGTTATAATTTTAGATTTATGACAACAGGAACGGGTGCTATTGATATCTGGTCTACTTCCATTTTTGGAACATCAAATATGGTAGCCACATCATTACCTGCTAGTTCTACACTTCCTGAAATTGTAGATTACCAAATGCCCGATTCATCAAAAATAATTGTGAGTTCATTTAGTTGTGGAAGAAAAACTTTGCTCGTTGGAAATTATTATGCGATGCAAACGTATATTGACTACAATGGAAATACTCAAAATTTAGGAGGAACTGTTGGAAGTATTTCCATTAATTCGAGTCGTGGGCCCTCTAGAGATATGAGAGTAAAACCAGAAGTTACAGCAAGCGGAGATGTACATTTAAGTGCAGGACCATTAAACATGTTGACGACCTTAATTGCAACAGAACCTCATAAAGTTGCGCAAGGAGGTTTTCATTTTCGAAATGGAGGAACTTCAATGGCTTGTCCGGTAGTAACAGGAATCGCTGCACTTGCATTACAAAAATGTCCATCACTTACAGTTGATGAATTTAAAGATATGATTACAAATTCTGTAAAAACAGACGCATTTACGGGAACTGTTCCCAATATGAGTTATGGTTATGGAAAAGTAGATGGCTTCGCTGCATTGCTAGAAAGCAATTTCACTCCTGTTGTACCCTTTACCGCTATTTGCTCGGCTGATAGCGTAGAATTAATGGTTAACGGAAATAATTATTCCTATTTATGGAGCACAGGAGATACTACCGAAAGTATTTACGCAAACAATATAGATACTTTTGCAGTTTCATTGAGAAATGAATTCGGTTGCAAAGGAAGTTTAGATTCAATTTATACTTATTTTACAACTTCAACTCCGGCAACCATTACCATCGATATTGCTAATGAAAATTTTGTAGCCAATTCTGGATTAAATTACCAATGGCTTTTTGATGGCGATACCATTGTGGGAGCCACGAATCAAACATATGATTATACCATTTATGGAAATGGAGTTTACGAAGTTTGGGTGACCGATTTTCAAGGATGCGCGGATACGGCATTTTTAATTTTTAACACTCTGTCGTTGGAAGAATCAATTTCAGATATTCAAATTTTTCCGAACCCAACCATTGGAGAAATTCATATTTCTTCCGAGAAAAACAGTTTTTACAATATTGTTTTAAGAGACGCAACTGGAAAGATGCTGGTTTATATTCCAAATATGGAAAACCCACAGGATATCATTTCAATCAACATGAAAAACTACGCAAGAGGAATTTATTTGCTTGAAGTGAGTACGGAGAATGGAAAGATGGTGAAGAAAGTGGTGAGGGATTAGTAAGGATTTTAGATTTTAAAAATACTAATCTGATATTTTTCTGGTTGTCTTTACATGCTAATAATTTCCACTCTATTCCTATAAATTCTATTTTCTTGTAATTCATCAATGGTAAAAAAAATACAAATTAGCGAAGCGGATGACGATATTTAAAATCAAATAAAATTATTGGTATTTCAATCCGTGAACTTTCTCTTGCTTTAGCAAAAATCCGCGAAAATCCGCGGCAAAAAATATTCGGCATTTAATCCGCAATCGAAATCATGGCTAAAGCCAATTCTGTGTTTGTTTTCTATACAATCGACTGAAGCCGATTGCTATGAATCACTCTTTTCCAATAATCAGCGAAGCTGGTTTCATTCGTGAAAATCAAAAATATTTGTATTTATTCCCTTTAGGCATGAGAAAGTTAATTCGTGAAATTGGCGTAATTCGTGGCTGAAAATCTTAAAAATATTTCTCCATCTCCCTCTGTATCTTCTCCGCTTCCAATCTTGCTTTCACGGCAAAATCTTCTCCATCTCCCGCATAAATAATCGCTCGCGATGAATTCACTAATAATCCCATATCCTTGTTCAATCCGTATTTACAAACTTCTTCTAAACTTCCGCCTTGCGCTCCTACACCAGGCACCAATAAAAAATGATCCGGTAAAATTTTTCTTACTTCCGCAAACATTTCAGGTCTTGTTGCGCCAATCACATACATCATATTCGAAGCGTTACCCCATTGAGAAGATTTTTTCAAAACATCTTCAAATAATTTTCCACCTGCAGATAAATCATTTAATTGAAAATCGTTTGCACCTTCATTCGAAGTCAATCCCAATAAAACCACCCATTTATTTTCGTGTTTCAAAAATGGCGTCACCGAATCTTTTCCCATATAAGGAGCAACCGTAACCGAATCGCAATTCATTTCTTTGAAAAACGCATCCGCATAATATCCCGAAGTATTTCCAATATCACCCCGCTTGGCATCAGCAATTGAAAAAATATTCTTAGGAATTAGTTTCATTGTCTTTTCAAGGGTAATCCACCCTTTGCTGCCAAAACGCTCGTAAAAAGCAGTATTTGGCTTATAGGCCACGCATAAATCTTGTGTGGCTTCAATCAATCTTGCATTGAATTCATAAATCGGGTCCTCACATTTTAATAAATGCTTGGGGAGTTTTTCCAAATCCGGATCTAATCCAATACAAAGAAAACTTTTCTTGTTTTTAATTTCCGCTATTAATTCCGCTCTCGTCATACTGATTCTCCACTTTTCAGTTTCTCTGCATTTTCTGCTAATTGCAACGCTTCAATCATTTCATCCAAATCTCCATTCATAAAAGAAGTAAGGTTATATAGGGTCAATCCAATGCGATGATCCGTTACGCGTCCTTGCGGATAATTATACGTTCTGATTTTTGCAGATCGATCTCCTGTAGAAACCATCGTTTTTCGAATAGCCGCTCGTGCTTCATGTGCTTTGTTCAATTCCACTTCATACATACGCGAACGCAAAACTTTCAATGCTTTCTCGTAATTTTTTATCTGAGATCTTTCTTCCTGACATTCTACCACAATTCCACTGGGAATATGCGTTAATCGCACAGCCGATTCTGTTTTATTTACGTGCTGCCCTCCTGCACCCGATGCACGAAAAACATCTTTCTTCACATCACCCATATTGATTTGCACGTCTACCTCATCGGCTTCTGGTAAAACGGCAACAGTCGCTGCAGACGTGTGTACTCTACCCTGCGATTCTGTCTCTGGAACACGCTGCACACGATGCACACCTGATTCAAATTTCAAGGTTCCATAAATATCATTTCCTTCCACTGTAAAAGTTACTTCTTTATAGGCACCTGTATTACTTTCGTGCAAAGTCATCAATTCGGTTTTCCAACCTTTATTTGCAAAATAACGTGAATACATTCGGTACAAATCTCCAGCAAAAATAGCCGCTTCATCACCACCTGTTCCTGCACGAATTTCAAAAACAGCATTTCGAGAATCTTCGGGATCTTTCGGAATCAACATTTTTTTAATTTCCTCTTCGAAAACTACTCTGCGTTGCTCTGAACTTTCTAATTCTTCCTTCGCCATTTCCTTCATCTCTTCATCTTTTTCAGTTTGAAGAATTTCTTTGGCTTCAGTAATATTTTCTAAAAGTGATTTGTATTCTTTATACGTTTTTACGAAGGGTTGCAAATCACTATACTCACGATTTAATACCACATAACGTTTCATATCGTTGATCACCGCAGGATCTGAAATTAATTCTCCTACTTCTGTGAAACGAATATTGATCGATTCTAATTTTTCTAAAAGTGAACTCATTTTTTAATATTCAAAATTCCCATAGGGAGATTCAATTGTTAATTTATTTTTATCCGATGCTTCTACTTTACCTATTATTTTTGCTTCCAAATTATATTTTGAAGCTATAGAAATCATTTCTTTTGCGGATAGTTCATCGCAATAAATTTCCATGCGATGTCCCATATTAAATACTTTGTACATTTCTTTCCAATCGGTTCCTGATTGCTCATGTATGATTTTGAAAAGCGGAGGAAGTTCAAATAAATTATTTTTTATCACATGAACATTTTCGGTGAAATGCAAAACTTTGGTTTGTGCGCCGCCGCTGCAATGCACAATTCCATCAATCTTATTTTTGTATTTAGAAATAATTTCTTTCATCACAGGCAAATAAGTTCTCGTTGGAGATAATACTAATTTTCCGGCATCGATGCTTCCAAAATTTTTCACTTCGACTTTTTCAGTTAATGATAAATTTCCAGAGTACACTAAATCCATTGCAATGGATGCCTCAAAACTTTCTGGATATTTGAATCCGATTCTTTTTTCGAAAACATCGTGACGTGCAGAAGTTAAACCATTGCTGCCCATTCCACCATTGTATTCTTTTTCATAAGTAGTTTTTCCGCTCGAAGAAAATCCGACTATTACATTTCCAGCTTTGATATTACTATTATCAATCACCTCCGATTTTTTCATTCTACACACCACTGTAGAATCTACAATAATGGTTCGAACGATATCTCCCACATCAGCCGTTTCTCCTCCAGTAAGATGAATACTCATTCCAAAATTTCTCAACTCTGCTAACAATTCTTCGGTGCCGTTTATAATAGTAGAAATTACATCACCCGGAATAAGATTCTTGTTTCTTCCGATGGTAGAGGAAACTAAAATATTATCAAGCGCACCAACACAAATTAAATCATCCAAATTCATGATTAAAGCATCTTGTGCAATTCCTTTCCAAACGGAAAGATCTCCGGTTTCTTTCCAATAGATATAAGCTAATGAAGATTTGGTTCCTGCGCCATCGGCATGCATTACTACACAATATTCAGGGTCGTTACCTAAATAATCAGGCACTATTTTACAAAAGGCTTTAGGAAAAAGTCCTTTATCTATATTTTTTATCGCGGCATGCACATCTTCTTTGGATGCTGATACGCCACGTTGGTTATATCGTTGATCGCTCATTTGGGTGCAAAAATAAAAAAGCGCCTCGGTTTAGGAGACGCTTTTCGTTATTTAGTTATAATCTATTTTCCACTAACCTTGACTTCCACTTTCTGAAGCTTCTTATCTTCTTCAGTTGGTTTATAATCACGACTTAAAATCTTGAAATCCGTTCTACGGTTTTTCTGATGCAACAACTCCTGTTCAGGTTTTGTTTTTGCATTTTTACTGATATAATCGTCTGTTACTAAAAGTTCTTTTTCACCCATACCTGTTGCCACCATTCTAGCTGGATTGATTCCACGACCAATCAAATAGTTTACACAAGTTTCAGCACGTCTCTTAGAAAGCTTTTCGTTATAAGCATCATTACCACGTGAATCGGTATGAGAACGAAGGGTAATAATCAATGTTGGATTATCAATCAACGTATTATAAAGAATCAACAAAGAATCTTCAGAGTTGACTGGTTTTTGAGAATCGTTTCCTTTTTTATTACCTACTAAGTCAATCATTAAGTCTGCTTTATCAAATTCATAAATAATCATTGGTAATTTGATAGGACCATCAGCAGTAATTTGTTGTAGGAAAAAAGTATGTTTAAATGAAGTAGAAACATTCACTCCGACAGTAGTAAACTGGTGTTCTTTTTTACCTGCGCTCAATGTGTTTTCTACATCTTGAAGTTGGGCTGTATAAGTAGAGTTTGCATTTATGTAACGTGCGTCAGCATTTTTATCGAACATAATTTTACCTGAGGCATCTGTTTTGGCTGTAAACAATTCATTATTTGTTCCCGTTAAACGTATCTCTGCGTTTGGA
>JBIPLT010000362.1:0-2580 GCA_044368255.1 Flavobacteriales bacterium | reverse complement strand
GGAGACGAGTTTAGAACTAAAACCGGTACCGTTAAATACTCTAGCAGATATGCTAGATTAAGTGAAATCTTTTTCAATCCTGATCAATATAACCATTTAAGTGTAGTTACTCAAACGGTAATTACTAATGAAGAAAGATATATTGAAATGATGACTCAATCTGATGCCGATGGCTGGGAAGGATTAATCATTAGAAAAAATGTTGGGTATGAAGGTAAGCGTAGTAAAAATATGCTTAAGTGTAAATCATTTAAAGATGCTGAATATATGGTTATTGACTTAGAAGTTGGGCCATTTAGAATGATTGAAAATGGTTTGGAAATAACCAGAGAAGTTTTAAGCAATGTGGTTATAGAGCATAAAGGTAATAGAGTGTCAGTAGGGTCAGGATTCTCACTTAATGAAAGACAATATTTTTATGACAACCCAGCAGAGATCTTAAACAAAATTATTACCGTTAAATATTTTCAAGAGACACAAAACCAGGCAGGTAATTGGAGTTTAAGATTCCCAACAATAAAAGTTATTCACGGAAATAAAAGAACAGTATAATGGAGACAAAACCGGCGCCAATGAAGAAGCCAAAGTGGAAGATTGGAGATTTAGTATATGTAGATTTTTTAGGAGATCCTAAATTGTGTAGATTGACTCTTTTGAAAAAACATGGCAGAGACAATGACAGATGGGTTTATTTCGCAACAGGAATGAATGATGGAACTGTATATCCAAATGTAGGAGTTGGTAATACAGAAAAAGTATTTAACATTAATATTGAAAAAACAAAAAAATTATATGACAAGTAACATTGTAGTTGAAGGAGTTTTGAAAGTAGTTATATCTTTAGCTTTATGGTTAGTAGTAGCTAAAGTATTTTTATATGTCGGAAAAAAGATATTTAAAGATTAAGTTATGATAAAAGCAAATGGCAAAGTATATTTAAGTTGGGATGATATTGAGCAGTCAGTAGATAAGCTATGTAAACAAATAAGTGAGCGAAGTCGAACAATAACATCAGTAACAGGATTACAAAGAGGAGGACTTATACCTGCAGTATTAATCTCACATAAATTAAATATTCCTTATGTGGATTCTATTCATCCAAATACATTAGTTGTAGATGACATTTGTGATACAGGAGAGACGTTGAGTTTCGTTTTAGAAGCTCCTACTGCCGTGCTTCATTATAAACCGACAGCAAAATTAAAACCAACCTTCTATGCAGAAGAAGTAGGAAATGATTGGATTGTGTATCCTTGGGAAAGAAAGGATTCAGAACCTATTCAAGATTATTTATCATTTCCTAATATAAAAGATTAGGAATTTCCAAAAGGTTATCTTATATTTATAAAGATAATAAGAAATAATATAAAAACCGCCTAAAAACATTTCAAGGTGCATATTTATATTAAATAAAAATACAATGACACAAGTCCATACATATCAATCACAATCGTTTAGAATGCTTCAAGGAGCAGCAGCGACGATATGTAATGATAATATGATTGGCTCTTTACGTAATGATAGCATTACATGGGAACCGAAAAATGGAGGGACTGAGGTATGATATAAGTAATTCGCATATTACTATAATTTAAGCCTCGGACCAAAAATCCGGGGCTTTTTTATTGACCAGGTCGGTAAAAATAAATTAAAAATAATTCAAAAAAGATTAGGATTTAATAAATGAATTCATTATCTTTATGTATAGTAATTAGGAAGAATAGGTTCATTGACATATAGGTTTGATTAAAATGCGAGTATCGTATAATGGTATTATTTCTGGCTTCCAACCAGGTGATGTCGGTTCGATCCCGACTATTCGCTCTAATTGATTATTAAGAATGAATGATACGAGTTTCACAAGTTCGAAAGGAGTCAGGTAATAATCAATTAATTGGGGACTGAAAGTCGTTCGGATACGGCAGCCAGACTGTAAATTTGGTCCGCAAGGGAGTGGTTCGAGTCCACCAGGCCCCACAAAAATTCCTCTCTCGTATATCGGTTATTACGGGTGACTGTTAATCACTTTAGCTAGGTTCAATTCCTAGGGGAGGAGCAAAATTGTCCTTTTAGCTCAGGGGTCAGAGCAGCGCACTCATAATGCGAAGGTCACAGGTTCAAATCCTGTATAGGACACAAAATGCGTTAGTGGTGCAATGGTAGCATACCGGTCTCCAAAACCGAAGATGAAGGTTCGAATCCTTCCTAGCGTGCAAATATTGTTTAATTTAAAATAAGAAGTCGATGATCAAGTTTCAAAAAACGCTGGTAGTTGATTCAAGCTTTATGGCAAGATCCATTATAAGCACTGAACGAGCATTCGTGATTTCTTATAAAGGCAATGCAGAGGTAATAGCTGAACATCCAGTAACATTTGGATTAGTTAATCCTGAGTTAGTAATTAATAAACCTTCTATTATAAGGGTTTTCAAATATGTAAAACAGCATATTAGCAAAGTTCCTTTAACTAGAGAAAACATTTATCGAAGAGACAATTTCGAATGTGTATATTGTGGATTAAGTAATATTAAATTATTAACTTTAGATCATGTTATACCTCAATCAAAAGGAGGTCCTAAC
>JBIPLT010000405.1:0-2580 GCA_044368255.1 Flavobacteriales bacterium | reverse complement strand
GCGTGCCTATGACACCTTCACGGCCCTCAGACAAAAAATCAATCGCGAACCAGGCCATGAGAGGCTCCAATATGTAGTAGCAACAGAAGAAGCATATTGGATACCCCCGAACGACCAGCCGCTAATTCATCGGGTCTCACCCTCAAGTCAACTCAAAGCGCTCCTCACTACAACGCCACCGGCTGCAGGCCTCGGACAATATGCAAACCACACCTGCTGTAGTAAATGCATAAATGCGGAAATAGCACCTATGGTCATCCTCAGAGAAAACGAAACCGGGGAGTGGCGTGATCTACAAGGGGTAGCCCTAAGAGCTACAAAAGATATACACGCAGAAGAAGAAGTCTACATCTCGTACGGGGAGATAGACACATGGAAGAAAGTATTCACATGCACCTGCTGCAAATGTTCCGGCCGCTGCAACTCCCAACCGCCCTCGCCCACTGCGCACGACACATGGCTCCACAGCATCAAGACTGCCCTCAACCCCTCGCCCCAGCTCAAATACAATGACATCGAAACAAATCTCAAAAACGATCATGTCACCCTGCACCACAGCACCGCGCGACAAGGCATACAGCCTAAACCCAGCCGCGCGACCAACCCACACGAAATATGCATACAGCGCGCGAGCAACCCTAACAGCTTCTCATACCTGGCAGTACAAGAAACGGTCCCTTTAGTCCCCCAGATAAAAACCTTTCTACAGCTCCCTCGCTCTGCCTCAATCTTCCTCTCCTGTCAAGGGTCCCTCCTCCCTGAGGACATGACCCCAATATCACTCAACCGCACGGCGGAGAAAGCCATAACGGTACACCAAGATGATCTCCAAACTCTCTGGAATGGCACATACACCGCCTGCGAGCTCCCCCTCCTGCAAGCCTTTGGCACTAACAATATGATAGGAGGATTTGAAATAAACCAAATCCTCCGTTGGGCCCTCTGGGGGGACACGATGAAATGGGGACTCTCCCCACACAGGAGACCACAAGTGCACATCTTCTGCACTTTCGCATGGATGCATCTAAAAATCGCCTACAACAAGTTCGAAGAGAACGGCGACTGGACCTCCTTCAAGCAAAACCTACGGGGGATCCCCGAGCTTCGCAAACCAGCCGGAGCCACAACGATATGCTTCCCAGTAAACATTCCAAATGTTCACTGGTACCTCAGCGTCCTTCTCACTCACGAAAACGCCCAGCTCCTGATCGACTCCCTACAGTCCTGCACAAAGGAAACCGGACACCAGAAGGCCGCCGATACAATATGGGCATGGAAACGTGCCATTTGGGATGATAAGGACCCCCTAGACCCTGCCCCACAACTGGAGCCTCTCACAATTGACAGAAAAACTCACCTCGCTGCCGCCCTTCGCACGGACCCCTCTCAACCCCTCAACATGCTCCCGCCTAGGACCAGTGCAGTATGGGAATCCGTCCAGCAGACGGACGGCACCTCATGCGGGATCTTTGTACTGGCCCGGCTAATCGCTATCACCAGAGGATGGCCCATAGAGTCCGCAATATCACCTACTATGCCTATAACGATGATGCGAGCATGGCTCATGCATACAGCCATGTCCCTCACCGACAGGGCACCACTAGGAGCATGTGCGCGCTGCAAAAGAACCAAGATCCTTGCCGCAACGCACGCTGGAGCAACTATATGCATTAGATGTCTAAATAAAACACCAGCCCTAGATAACTGCGACAATAGTTGTCTAGGGTTGGACGGCAGTCCACACGCCCACAACGCCCAACCTCTCCCCAAACTGCCGCGGACCAAGGCATCCACAGCACCACCTGGAAGTCAACAAACAACGAAAGACCACTCAGCGGCTGCAAGAAGGGCATGGAAACGCCCCCGCACAAAAGCAAAAACAAAGAATAGGTCATGGAACAAATGCCCGGACTGCGGCGAAAGAGCTTGTGAGTGCACACCAACAAGCAGTGAAGAGTCGGAATCAGAAGCACGAGAGTCATCGGGCACTCCTACAGCGCCAGGACAACCGCTTCCACGTGCACCCACACGGCACCGGTCAACAAGCTCAGCCGACACCATTGTCAGTAACAGCGTTGACGACGACAATGATAGCCACAGTGTGCCACAGGACGAAAGTGAAAAAGACGAACAGGAACACGACACCCACAGCGTGCACAGCGACATCTCCGAAGAGGACAACCAACACGACACCGAAACACAGACAGATTTCGAGATGGTGCCGGTAAAAACCATGAAGGAAAAAACCAGAGACGCCGCAGCTCGCGCATTCCTCGCCAGGGAAATGTTCCTACACCGAATACAGACAGGCCCACAAGCACCCCCGCGCCCCTCCCCGGTATCAATCGCCTCCCGCACCCTAGCCCAAGCTGCAGGAGACCTTAACAATTTCGAGCCAGAGGACTGGGCACTCCTCACAGCGCAAAGCCAAGAATGGTTCAACACCAAAATGAAACCGGCCATCAAGGAACTCAAACGATCAAGAAGAACTACTGAATGGGACAGTACTACCAAGGGCTCAAACCCTCAAAACTCCTTATACATAAGAGCATCCAACCTAGCAGTCCCGCATGAAGAAGC
>JBIPLT010000451.1:0-2585 GCA_044368255.1 Flavobacteriales bacterium | reverse complement strand
ATCCGCTATGCGCCCAATGCATCAGTATTCCACGCAGAATGGGAAAGAAGAGCAAATGCGCTCTACGGTCTGGCTGTTCGTCATGGCATCTTCAACATGGACGAGTATCGTCATGCCATTGAGCGCATGTCGCCATACCATTACATGTCAGCAAGTTACTACGAGCGCACACTGACTAGCCTCGCGACGTTGCTCGTCGAAAAAGGAGTCACGACCCGGGAGGAACTTGAACAGCTGGCGAAGGGGGAATTCCCCCTCGCAGGCCCGAGCGCTGCGGGTCGCAGCAACCTGCCTGAGCGGCAGCAGTTCAACCCCGGTGACCGTGTACGTGTGCGCAATGAGTTCTTCGCCGGGCATATCCGTATGCCCGCCTACATTCGCGGCAAGCAGGGTATTGTCGTGCGAGAAACACCTGTCTACCCATTACCCGATGCACATGCCCACGGCATTCAAGCTGAGGACGAACCGACATACGATGTCGCCTTTCGCACTGAGGACTTATGGCCCAATGCGTCGGACTCTGCGCAAGTGCATGTCGGAGTATTCCAAAGCTACTTGCAAAAAGAGGACTGAGCGCGACAAGCTACAGCAGAGCATGCTGTAGCAGCCGATACAATGCGCAACGCAGTCAGTCAGTCAGACAGTCAGACAGTCAGTTTAAGCGGCTCTAAAAAAATCGGTCATGCGGATCGTTCGCTTTGATCTTCTTGAGCTGCCTTGAGTGTTTTAGTTAGTCTACAGAAATTTTCGCATTCTTAACGACATTTCCCACTCGGATATTTTCAGAGCGTACAAAATCAGTCAGTTGTTTTTGATTCATGAAATTAGGATCAAGACCGCCTCTCGTCAACTCTTCACGCACCTTGGGATTTTCAACGACAGCCTTTAACGCCGCAGTCAATTTGTCAGCAAGGTCAGCAGGAATATTCGCAGGTCCCAATACGCCCATCCATGAAATCCAGGATTGCACACCCTGCTCAACCATTGTCATGAGCTGTGGTGCGGCAGCCAGTCGATTTTGACTCGAAACACCCAGGATCTTTGCTTTTCCTGCGTTGTGATGAGGCAACGCAACGACCGCAGGCACAAAGACCGAGTCAACCTGCCCTCCCAGAACCGCTGTCATAGCGGGTGCCGCGCCTTGAAAAGGAACATGCAACATCTGACTGCCTGTCTGAGCCAAGAACATTTCAGTCGCTAGGTGGCTTGAGCTGCCGATGCCCCAAGATGAGTAAGTCATCTTCGAGGCAGGATCTTTGCCCTTCTGGATAAATTGTTTTAAATCTCCTGGATTATTCTGGGGGTTCACAACTAGAACAAGAGGGAAAAATCCGACCATACCAATGTTCGTGAAGTCCTTATTCACATCATAGCGAGCTGTCTTGGGAGAAACCAGTGGACTCACAATGTAAGAGTCCGCAATGAAAACAATCGTGTAACCATCCGGCGCTGACTTGACCAGCATATCGGTACCGATCAGACCTGTTGCTCCGGCTCGATTTTCAACGACAACGGGCTGCCCCAACACATCTGACATGTGCTTAGCAACGATGCGCCCCAAGACATCTGAGCCACCGCCAGGGGGCCAAGGGATAATCATTCTGATGGGTTTGTCAGGGTAGCTGGCTAAGGCAAGGCTACTCAATCCTGTTGTTAAAACGACCAAAGCGGCTTGCAGTAAACGCAACGCCCAAAGTCTGAAAGTTTGCAAGATCATCTCCCTTTTAAGAAATATACGAGCCCACGCTAGCAGACCCGTTGAGTTAGTTTTTTCAAGCCTCATCACATACAGTGCCGTCATGTTGTGCTGCAAAGTACAGCACTTGGCGAGCAAGCATCGCTGGCATGATGTTCATGATGGCATGATGGCTCGAGGGCACGTGTACGATCGTTAAATTTTTAATATGCTGACGGATGACTTGCTCTTGTGTTTGGATTGTCACGGGCGCCTGAGCGGGGTACAAGCCAAGTGTCGGAGTTTTGATGCGGCTCAGGTAAGGAGTTGCGTCAATGACCGATGCGATACGTGACATGCGGATCAGTACGTTAACGTTCGATTTTCCCATTTCATCGGCATACCACTTTAGCAAGCCAATGTCCGTACCCGGTCCAAACCGCGTTGCGCTGTTTGCAGCATCGGCCCAACCACGCGAACCTAGGGTACTCAAAGCTTCTTGCCAGGTTGGGTAACCAAAGGCGAAGGCTTTTTGCGTATCAGGATTAATGTGTGTGGGTGCGGCCACCAACGATAGCGTTCGAAGCACATCGGGATGTTCGGCCGCAAGTGCCATGCCAATAATACCGGCGACCGATTCGCCGCAGTAGTGCACAGGGGCGCCACCCAGGCTTTGTATGAGCGCGACGAGGTCGCCTACGTAGTGTTGGGGTGTGATGTCCGCATCTAGATCGCTGGGGATCTCAGACTGGCCCAGGCCACGCAGATCGGGGCGTACGACCTTAAAAAAGCGCGCTAAGTACGGTACCCATGGTCTCCAAAACTCGCTTGAGCGGCCATAGCCATGCTGCAAAATTAAATAAGGCGCTTGACGCCATGGGTCGGTAAAATCATCGAGTGCATAGTGAAT
>JBIPLT010000388.1:0-2588 GCA_044368255.1 Flavobacteriales bacterium | reverse complement strand
ACTTGGTCAGATGAGTTTGGGTCAGATATTTAGGACATCATTATTCCTTGTAGCTATGGCACTGGCGGTCACCGTATCATCTTTTATATTGTCAAAAATAGTTACAATATCTCTTTTACAGATTGTTACTGGTATACTTATTGTTGGTATGTTTGCGGTTCTATCCAATAATATAGGATCTTTAATAGATATTGCTAAATATAAAGTCAGTCCGTTCAGATTATTCCTGACACTCGTTGCAGTTTCTGCTGCAATAACTGCATCATCTTGGTTGTTATCAATGATAAAACCTATGTCGTTGGCTCAGTCGATTAGTGCCATAATGATAGGTGCAATGTTTTCGGTTATGGCCAGGAGTCTCGAACCTATATTTGATGCGGTTAGTTCTTCTGGCGCGCGAAAATTGAAGCCATTGAGATTATTTATGACGTTGATTGCCATTTCTGGTGCAATTGCCGCTTCTTCACATATACTTGCTTTGGTGACACCACTTTCGTTTTCACAGATAATTACCACTGGTTTGATAGGTCTTATGTTCGCGTTGATGATACCTAGGATGACTCCTTTATTTGATGCACTTTCGGGACCTAAGGTTACATTCCTTTTCTCTTCCAATATGAGTGCCAGGAAGTTGTTTATGACACTTGTTGCTATTTCCGGTGCAATAACTGCATCATCTTGGTTACTCTCTATGGTTAAACCTATAAGTCTTATGCAGGGACTTACTGCGATTGGTATAGCAGTTATATTTGCGATTATGTCTTATCATATGGAAAGGTTAGCAATTGGTGTAACTATATTTGATTATCTTAATGTTAGTATGAAGGACTTAGTTAAGACACTTGTGGGTATAGCACTTGCTATAACTGCATCTTCGTGGATTCTATCTATGGTTAAACCATTGGGTATAGGTCAATTTCTTACAGCATTGGGTATTGCGGTTCTTTTTGCGATGATGTCTTTTGTTATGCCATTTCTGGCAGTGGGTATAGTTTTGATGGATAAACTTATCGGTGCGAGAAAGATGTTAATTGTCGTTCCTTTGATATTCACTGCATTATCACTTGCTATAATGATATCTTCACATATATTATCAATGAGTGCTGATATGGATTTTGCCTTCATAATGAAACTTATTTTCTTTGGGGTTGGTCTTGGTCTTATTGTGTTGGCAATGATGCCTTCTGTACTTGCGGTTGGTATAGCAGTCGCTAGTGGAGTTGGTGCTGTTGCGATTGGATTGGGTGCATTGGCCATTCCAGTGATTGCTTTAGCAGTGATGTTATCATCACATATACTTTCTGCTGGTAACTATGAAAATTATCCTGGTATAGGCTGGGCACTCGGAGTAGGTGCGTCTATGCTTGGTTTCGGTCTTGCTATTTTAGAATTAGGTTCATTTATAGTTGCAACCTCTGGTCTTGGTGCGCTTGCTATTTTGGCAGGTGCTCTTGCAGTTCCTCTTGTTGCACAATCAATAGTTGATACTGATAGTATAATACGTGGTGGTAAATATGACAATTATCCAGGTTTAGGATGGATTGCCTCGGTTGGGGTGATAATGACCGGCTTCGGTTTGGCAATAATCACTTTGGGTGGTTATATAGTAGGATCACTTGGACTTGGTGGTATAGCCATATGGGCTGGTGCCAAAGCAGTTAAAACTATTGCTCAGGCAATAGTTGATACAGATTCTATAATACGTAGTGGTAAATATGACAATTATCCAGGTTTAGGATGGATTGCCTCAGTTGGTGCTACGATGACCGGTTTCGGTTTGGCTATAATCACTTTGGGTGGTTATATAGTAGGATCACTTGGACTTGGTGGTATCGCGATATGGGCAGGTAAAAAGGCGGTTGGTTCTGTAGCACAAGCAATAGTTGATACTGATAGAATAATTGCAAAGGGTAAATATGATAAATATCCTGGTGCAGAATGGGCATTGAGTGTGGGTGGTTTGATGACCGTATTTGGTGCTGCCGTTCTCACACTTGGAACGTATGTTGTTGGTACACTCGGATTAGGTGGTGTTGCATTATGGGCAGGTAAAAAGGCTGTAAAGGTAATAGCACAATCAATAGTAGATGTTGCTTGGATTTTTAAGGGAGCTAGTAATGCATTTGTTGGAGGTCCTAAGAAAGAATGGGCGGAAGGTATTAGTTTAGCACTTGGTGCATTCTCACCTATCTATGGTATGCTTCTGAAAGGTAGTGTTGTTAAGGCTATATTTGGTTCAGGTGTGAGTTCTGATGAATATTCTGGAGCAATACGAACAATATCACAGGGTATTGTTGATGCTGCCTGGTTCTTCCAGGGTGCTAATGCAGCATTTGTTGGTGGTCCTAAAAAAGAATGGTCAGAGGGTGTAGGTAAAGCAATTGGTGCGTTTGCACCGGTGTTTAAAATTGTTGCAGATACCGTTCCTGGTTGGTTCACACCTGGTGGTCCTTCTGTTGAGGTTTATAAGAGTGCTATAAGGGTAATAAGTGAGGGTATAATTGAGTCTGCTGGTATATTCGCGGGTAGTAAGGTTGGTTTTGATAAAGGAACTTATCCATCTAAGGACTGGGCAGGTGGTGTTGGTG
>JBIPLT010000383.1:0-2590 GCA_044368255.1 Flavobacteriales bacterium | reverse complement strand
GAAGACCAGTCAGTTCTTACTAAGGGCCAGTCTTAGCCGGATTATTTTTTCTAGGAAACTGAAAAGTGAAAGTCGATTGTGTACCAGGATCTGTGTCACAAATGTCACACGGTACTAAAAAGTTGATGTCACAAAAAAGAACCGTTTGTCACATGTGACAAACGTCTTTTCAATTTGTGACAAAAAGTCGTGTATCTTTGGGGTTGAGAAAATTTAACTCGAAACTTGAAACCCTCTCCAACAAGTTCCACGCTTCTGCCATGTCGGACGAGAACGAGGAGGATCATCGGGATACCATCCATATGAATGCCACCGCACCATGGCAACGCTCAAGATGCATGCTTTCCTGAGCTTTGTGCGTGTCGAAATTTGCGGTTGTGTCCCTGCATTGGGACCTGTGGGCGTCCTTTCGCCGCATTTTTTGCACCATTCAAGTGCAAGCAGCTCCAGCGCTGCCAGCCATTCTCCTCGCCTCCATAGCGTCGTTCTCGCGATGGCAGCAGTTGGGATGCGTGTGTGCCCGAGCTTTGTGCTTTCCTAAATTTGCGGTTGGAGGTTGCGCAAGAGAGTTACAGGCGTCCTTTCGCCGCATTTTTTGCACCCTTGAAATGCGAGCACATCCAGCGCTGCCAGCCATTCTCCTCGCCTCCATAGCGTCGTTCTCGCGCTATGGCAGCAGTTGGGATGCGTGTGTGCCCGAGCTTTCTGCGTTCCTAAAAATGTCAGGAGAAGGCAAAAAGAGGACTGCGACAGGCAGGCCACAGAGCAGCAGGTCTGTGCTCAATTCTCATGATTACCTCTCTGTCAGTGTGAATGAACATGTATGTGTACATGTTGCACATCTCACTCTGTCTATCTCCCTTTCTCTCTGTATGTATAGTAACAATAATACTCAGTCTTCTACATTCGTGTTGGGAATGTCGCTCTCTTTCTCACTCTACCTCTCTCTCTCTCTCCCTCTCTTCTTCATGTCTGTCTGTGTATCTCAATAATCTCTTCTCGATGTATACGTGTTCGTCTGTTATGTGTTCATAGTGACAAAAAGAGAGCGAAAACGGTTGATAGTGATGAAAAGAGAGGGAGTTCATGTTTGAGGGAAATCCTGGTATCAACGTGTCGAGTTTCTGTCTCTGTCTCTCTCTATCTTCCCTCTCTTTCTCTCTCGTGTCTCTCTCTGACCGACATCAGAGAGCGAAGAGGGGTAATCTGCGAGGTAACTGCTGGCGATAACAAGAGTGTTCGATCTCAAGCAAGACCGAGGGTAGCGAAAGTGGCGCAGAGAAATTCTTTTTCAGGAAAACAGCAAAAGCTAAAGTATTTTCTGTTTCATAACAAGAAATCTCTACTCCTCTTGCTCTCGTATCTATTGTTCAATAGTAAAGACATGACAGTCATACCAGGAGTATACATAAGTACACTCAGGCAGTAATGCTCGCACATTACTCGCCCGATGAGAGGTTGACTCCCACCTGTCACGCTTGGTCACAATCATAACCAAACAAAGGGAACTCCTGGTCTTTCGTTCTCTCTCTCTCATTCACTGACGTCTGTCTCTCTCAAATCAAAGTCGTCAATTGATAATTGAGCTAATTGTACACATCAGATCATGTGTGATGTCGTGTCTGTCCTCTAATTTCAAACTCTTTGTCAGGTCCTTCTCGGTAGGGCGCAGTGAGAGACGGAGACTCAACCTTGATGCCAGGAGTTGACAACCCCTTTTCCCTCTGTCACACACTTACAACCACACATCCAGAGAGCCATGGAACAAGCAGCTGCACAAACAGTACAGTCTTTGCCTTCCATGCAACGATACTTACACGGATTCAAGATGGTAAAATAATGCATTGGAATAATTACACAGGTACTGCAATTGACAAGGGCCTCATTCTGAGCGGGCGTGGCATGCAAACCCAATTTTTTCGTGCTCTCCGCAGCACGCCCCGCGTCCGTTTACAGTCGTTTAACACTGGTCAGGTCGTGCACCCCAAAATACACACTAGGGCGCAAACGACGAGCCGGGCTGCAATTTTCGGGGCGGCTGCGCGCATACAAAACAAAGCCAAAAACTGCCACTGACACAACCGCTGCGGGAGGAGCATTCGAGCAGACTTACCACAGGCATCTTCGCCCGCTAATCCGACGCAACACCAGCAAGCCACCTGATGGTGAATGCTAGTTGGGCCTCTGGTGACACAAAGCCGCCTGCGCGCTCACTTTGCAGGTAATCACGTTGCATGTCATGCTTCGTCCTCTCAACAACATGTTGCAATGTCCTGTAATCCATTCTGAACAAGGTAAACAAATGAATCTCCGGCATCTTGCTCAAGTATGTGCCCCACTTCAACCTGGACCTCTTCCAGGACTCAGCACGCATGCAGCTCGCAATCAGAGCAACTGCCATGACTGCAAATAACACAGCAGATTTGCGACGCCGCACACGTCAATCCTCCAGAGAATCTCTCTCTCTGGTCTTGAGGTCATGGCAGGAACTCGCTCCATCCCCATTTTCATCCTCCTCATCCGTTGTGTCCATCAGATCTGTGTCCTATCAATCCCACTTGCACGGAGAACCTTGTTTGTGGTTCCAATT
>JBIPLT010000131.1:0-8443 GCA_044368255.1 Flavobacteriales bacterium | reverse complement strand
TTCAATTTAGAACTTAAAAATTAAACAAAAATGGGTAAAAAAATTGTTATTGTAGAAGATGATTATATCATACAGGACCTTCACAAGCATTATGTAGAAAATCTAGGTCATGAAGTCATTGGGTGTTTTTCTTCTGGCGAAGAAGCAATTGAATTTTTCAAAACTAATCATGCTGATCTCATTCTTATGGATATCAGACTTGAGACAAGTATTGACGGAATAGAAGCAATGAAACAAATTAATATTACCAACCCGATTCCCGTTATATACATAACAGGAAACACTGAGGATATTAATTTAAAAAGAGCGCTCAATACAGGTATGAAAGGTTTCTTCTCAAAACCAATTGCTCAAAAAGACCTTGAAGATGTTATAGAATCCATCAATAGTTTAAATGATTCTATTCTTTATGCAGAAAGAATTCAAAAAGCAATTTTTCCACAGAGACCTGAAATACATCGTTTTTTTGAAAAAAGTATTTTTATCAATAGACCAAAAGACATCATCAGTGGAGACTTTAGTTTTCTTGTGGCGAAGAAAAAACAAAACCAAATAATTGGCGGACTTGGAGATTGTACCGGACACGGTGTTCCGGCTGCCTTACTCTCTGTTCTTTGTCATGAAATAGTATGTTCTAAATCGCGAAAATACGAAGATCTACGAAAAATAATTACTGCTTTAAACAACAGTATTATCAATAACCTGTCACGACTTGATAAATCCAACACCGTATCTGACGGTTTAGATATAATTATTTTTAAAATCCTGCCCGATAAAAAATTAATTGAAATTGCTGGAATCAAAAGACCGTTTCTCCATTATAAATTCAAAGAGAAAAGACATGAATATATTTCTTTGAAAGGAACGACGATTGGTGAAAAATTTACTTCTGAATTAGACATACCTTTTCACATTATTCCATTCGAAGAAGGTGATTATTTCTACTTCTTTTCTGATGGAATTACAGACCAATTTGGAGGGCCTAACTCTAAAAAACTAATGAAACGACGCTTAATTGATTTTCTTGATCATGTTCAGGAAATGCCTGCCGAAGTTAGAGAAATTGAATTAGAATTATTTTTAAGAAAATGGCAAGCCAATAACAAGCAAACTGATGATATTTTACTTCTAGGAATTTCTCCTAGCACGATTAATAAAAAATATGTAAACTTAAAACTAAACTAAAACACTATGTACGGATTAGTAAACAAAGCCATTCAGGATTTAATCTCTGACAAATTTGGCGAAGACAAATGGCAAGAAATTAAAAAATTATCAGGTTTTGAAGACGACTTTTTTATTGGTCTTCAATCTTACCCAGATTCAGTAACGTATGACTTAGTTAAAAATGCTTCTAAAGTTCTAGGTGCCGAAGCCTCGGTTGTTATGGAAGCTTTTGGAGAGTATTGGATTTTATATACTGCCAACCAAGGTTATGGAGAAATGATGGATTTGGCAGGTGATACATTAACTGAATTTTTGAATAATTTGGATATGCTTCACCAGAGAGTAAATCACATTATGCCTGATTTGGTTGCACCACAATTCTCTACAAGAAATGAAACTGAAAATTCGATAGAATTAGAATACAGATCAAAAAGAGAAGGCATGTCGCCAATGGTGGTTGGCTTGCTGAGAGGTTTATGTAAAAAATTTGGAAAAGAAAATCATACCATCACGCACATCGAATTTAAAAAAGACAATAATGAGTGTGAGGTGTTTAAAATTGAATGGCAATAACAAATGGAGCTTCCAAAAATACCAGATCACGAATCGGAGCGATTAAAAGCACTACAGTCCTATGATATTTTAGATACACTAGAAGAGGAAGATTTTAATAACCTTGCCAAACTAGCATCTGAAATTTGTCAAACGCCAATATCTGTAATTAGTTTCGTTGATTCCAATAGGCAATGGTTTAAATCTGCGGTTGGATTAAATGCCAAAGAAACTTCGAGAGATATTTCTTTTTGTGGTCATGCCATTAATAATTCAAATGATATACTCATCATTGAAGACGCTAGAAATGATTTGCGATTTAATGACAACCCACTTGTTACTGGTGATCCTAATATTGTTTTTTATGCAGGTACTCCTTTGGTTGATGAAAATGGAATGGCTCTAGGAACATTATGTGTGATTGATTCGGTTCCTAGAAAACTAAGCTCAGCTCAACTTAATACGCTACAAATTTTATCAAAAAGTATTGTTGATTTGCTAAAAATTCGACGTCAAACAAAAATGATAGAAAAAGAAAAATTATTTTTGATTGAGTCTTTGGAATTCTCTTCTCCTTACTTTCTAATTGTTGATAAGAATGGAATTATAACAGAATTTGGAAAAAATTACAAGAAATCGATACAGAGCCTACAGAAAAATATGCTTTTCAGTGACGTTTTTAATTGGATCTCAAAAATAGATTTTGAACAAATTAATGATTCTTTTCAGTATCAAAATAAGTTGTTGTTTTTTGAAACAAAAGACAAAAAGCAAAAATATAAATGCTCTATCAAAATATCTTTTGATAACAAATACATTTTATGCGTTGTTCCGGTTATAAACACAGAATATCCAATTAGTAATTTCAAAATAAATATCAATGATTTTCCAAAACAAGATTATATTGCTGAATACCTTTTTTTACAGCAAGCAGCTACTCGAGGGCTTGAAGATTCGAAAAGGCTTAATGATTTATTAAATATAAAAAATAAAGATCTCGAAATTTCTAAAAATGCTTTAATTGAAGCAAATAATGTATTGGAGAAAAGAATTTTTGAAAGAACAAATACTATAAAAAATCTTGCACTTTTTCCAGAGCAAAATCCCAATCCGGTATTTGAAATTGATTTTGTGAACGAAAATTTAATTTATATTAATCCAGCTGCTAAAGATATTTTTGGATTTGATTTAAAATCCGATTTTTTAGAGGTATGTTCCGCTATTCATTTGAACAAACAAAATTATCATTTACCTGCAATCAATAAAAATGAATTTCAGTTTAATGATTTAGTTTTTCAATATAATATTTTTATAGTGAAAGGCCAAGAGACGGCTAGAATTTACCTACATAATATTACTGAAATAAGAACAATAGAAAAAGAAGAAAAAGCTAAACAAGAAATTTTATTACAATTCAGATCAATTGATCATTCTTTAAACTTTTCAGAAAAAATCAAAATTATTAACTCTACCAGCGCTAATTTTTTAAATGTTGAACAAAATACTTCTATTACCTCTAACTCAATTTATCTCAAAGAAAAAAACAAACAATCGGAAGGTTTGACTTTTTTATCAAGCGACTACCCTCGCTATTTTAAAAACGTATTAAATGAGCCTTTCCTATTTGCATCAGACGCGCATGTACATCCAGCTACATCAGAATTTTCAGAAACCTATCTGAAACCATTAGGAATTACTTCAACACTGGATATTCCAATAATGAATTCAGGATTTATTATTGGTGTTATTTGTAATGAGTATTTTACCAAAAAAGATAATTATACTGCATCTGAATTAAACTTTATGCGGTCAGTTGCCGATTCAGTGGCATTGATTTTCGAGTCAGAAAAAGTGATTAGTTCGAAAGAAGAACTGAAGAGAAAAAATGATTCTCTTACAGATGCCTATGAAAAACTAATTGAAATGCAGTCTGAAATAATTAAGCAAGATAAGTTAGCTACATTAGGTACGCTGATTGCCGGAATTGCCCACGAAGTGAATACGCCTTTGGGCGCGATAAAAGCATCAAACGACAGCATTAACCAGGCATTAGCTAATAATTTTAATTTTAATTTAGAGGAAATTAATCAGGAAGAACTTGCTTTAGTTTTTCAGTTAACGAACACACGTATTAAAACAACTAAACAACTAAGCACTCGTGATGAGCGAATTCTAATTAAAACGATTTCTGAAGAATTGATTCAGAAATTTCCAACCATGAATGATCCGCAGTTTTATGCAAAAAAAATAACTGAATTTGGCTATCATACGGCAGATTCTTGTTTCGATTTATTTATTAAACATAAAAAAGCCAGCCAATTTTTTGAAATGGCATCCAATTTAGTAAATCTTGCTAGATCATCCGATAATATTCTTTTGGCAGTAAACAAGGCTTCTAGAGTGGTTAAATCACTTAATCTTTTTTCACACACTAATTCTTCAAAAGAAAGACAAAACTTTAAGTTGAAAGAAAATTTTGAAAATGTAGAAACGATTCTATGGAACCGAATTAAAAATGGCTCCAACCTGGTAATTAACATTGATGATGATTTAGAAATTTTTGGAAATCCAGATGAAATATCTCAAGTGTGGACGAATATCATTAATAATGCCATTCAAGCATGTGATTCGAAGGCAGAAATACTAATTCAATACCGAAAAGAAGATAACTATCATACAATTATTATTGAAAATAACGGGCCAAAAATTCCAAATGAAGTGATCAATAAAATTTTTGATCCGTTTTTTTCTACCAAAAAAAGAGGGGAAGGTACCGGTTTAGGTCTGCATATTGTTAAAAAAATAATTGATAACCATAATGGCGAAATAGTTTGTAAAAGTTCTGATTTATCCACTCAATTTATAATAAAACTACCAGTTAAATAATTAAATATAATCATGCTAAACTAAATTAAAAAAAAGCAATCATTTTTTGCTTATCCAGGTACTGAAAGTCATGAAATTGATGATGAGTACCAAACCTAAAAGTGATTAGAAAGCTCAACTTTTAAAATTAATTTCCAAAAAAACAAATACCATGAAAAAAATTGCAATACTTTGCGTAGATGATGAAAAAATTATTTTAGACTCTTTAAAAATACAATTAGAGAATAACTTCAAAGACAAATATTTATTTGAATATGCTGAAAATGGAGAAGAGGCCTTAGAGGTAGTAGAATATTTTTTAAATGAAAGCGTGGATCTTTTACTGGTGATTTCAGATTATCAAATGCCGGGAATGAAAGGTGATGAATTTACAAAACGCCTTAAAAGCATGTTGGCAGAAGTTAATATTATTATGTTAACTGGACAAATTCCACCAGAGGTTAAAGAACAACTCCTGGATAAAAATATCATCCTTAGTGTAATTGCCAAACCATGGGATGAAAAAGATTTAATTAACTTGATAGAATCACTAAACTAAAATGAATATGAAAAAAAATATTCTAATTATTGATGATGAACTCATAATTCTCCACTCTCTAAAAATTCAATTAGAAAGAGGATTAGTAAATACTCATCATATTGAGGCGGCATCATCGGGTGAAGAGGCAATAGAATTGATCAATGAAATGTATGAAAAACAAACACCCATATACATGATAGTATCCGATTACAATTTAGATGATATGAAAGGTACTCAGGTTCTAAAACATGCTATAGACCTATTTCCTGATGTAAAAAAAGTTATTATCAGCGGACAACTAGACGAAGAGGATATACGAAATTTCCATTCAACTTATGGTCTTGATTTAAGATTAGGAAAGCCTTGGGACATTTATGAACTTTTAGTAATAATAAAATAAAGAAACTATGAAAATTAATCAAATTCATATCAGTAAAAAAGAAAACGTAATGGATACGCTGGCAAGCATTACGCCCACTGACTATGACTTGCATTTTATTTTTGCAGATAAGCTATATTTTGATGACGAAAAAATAAATCACTTCTTAAAAGAACATTTCAAAGGTTCTATCATTTCTGGTTGTTCGGCATGTGGTGAAATAGCAGGAAAAAATTTTTCAGAAAATAGTTTTTCTTTAACATCAGTGAAATTTAAAAATACGCCCATTAAAAAGGTTTCTGTTCTTATAAACGGACCAGAAGATTCTTATCAAGCTGGTTTAGAAATTGTAAATAAACTCGATGGCAATCAACTTAAACATATATTTATTTTATCAGAGGGTAATTCAGTAAATGGTACCAGGCTGCTTGAGGGAATTAATAAAAACATTAGTAAAACCATTAACATTTCAGGTGGGCTAGCAGGAGATAACGCCCAGTTTATTAAAACATATGTGGCGGATGAAAATAATGAATTTCGTTCTAATTGCATTAGTGCGATTGGTTTTTATGGAGATCATATTATCACTGAATCTGGTTCATTTGGTGGATGGGATAGTTTTGGTTTGGACAGAATGGTAACAAAAAGCGTTGAAAATACGGTTTATGAAATTGACCAACAACCTGCGTTAGACCTTTACAAATCTTATCTAGGGGAGAGGTCTTCTGAACTTCCCGGTTCGGCAATGTATTTCCCTTTGGAGATGCGTGAAACCGAATTTAGTGAACCATTGGTAAGAACCATTTTGGGTATAAATGAAGAAAATAAAAGTATGACCTTTGCAGGAAATATACCAGAAGGTTCATTTGTTAGATTAATGAAAACAAATGTAAATAGAGTGATTGAAGGTGCGAATAAGTCTGGAAAAATCATAACAGAAAATTTAAACAGTTCTCCCGAATTAATTATTATGATTAGCTGTGTAGGAAGAAAAATTGTACTAAAACAATTAACGCAAGATGAAGTAGATGCCGTAACAGAAATTTTTGACTCAAAAACATGCTTCACAGGATTTTTTTCACACGGAGAAATTTCAAAAATGAAATTCATAGAAAATTGTAAACTACATAATCAAACAATGACGTTAACTGCGTTTACCGAAAAATAATAAAAATGCATCGACTTCTTAAAAGACAGATAAGTCAAAACTTGCCGAGTTATGAATCATTGCCAATTGAAATTCAAAGTTTCATTGATGCGATCAATAAAACCTATGAAGATTATGACAAGGACATTGAACACCTAGAGCATGTTTTCAAGCTAAGTTCTCAGGAATTGATTGCCTCAAACAAACAACTCAATAATATCAATAAGCAAAATGAGGATATAATATTTCAAAAAACGCTGAGCCTTAAAAAAAATCAATTCATTTTGGAAAGTGCTGAAAAAGTTGCGGGATTTTGCGCCCTAAGCATCAACTTAACTAGTAATCAAATTGAAATAACTTCTCAGTTTAAAGTTTTCTTTCCAAAATTTTCCAACACAAGTGAGTTTGACTTAAAATTATTTTTTAAACAATTTAATGATTCGGAAATCATATTAGAGTTGATTGAAAATATCTTCAAGGATGAAACTCACACCAGCATGCAAAATTTATACAATGCTTCAATTGATAAATATTTTGACATTGATTTTGAAATTTTAGAAGGCATTGATGAAAATAAATACCTTTTGATTGTTTTAAAAGATTTCACTCATCGAAAATTAATTGAAATTGAAAAAGAAAACTATCTAGAAACGATTAATAATTACATTAGAGCAATAGATGCTGCGTCAATTGTGTCTGTTACCGACGAAAAAGGAATTATTAAAAACGTGAACAATGAATTTTGTAGAGTAAGTGGATATACCAAAGATGAGTTAATTGGAAGCAATCATAACATAGTAAATAGTAGCTTCCATGATAAAGATTTTTTTAACGAAATGTGGCAAACCATAAAAAATGGAGGTATTTGGAAAGGTATTGTTCGAAATAAATCTAAAAATGGCGATTTTTACTGGGTGGATTCGACCATTGTTCCGTTTAAAAAAAATAATAAAGTTTATGAATACATTTCCATACGTTTTGACATTACAGAAAAGATTAATTCTGAAAAAATAATCTCAGAACAACGTAATTTTTATGAAAGTATTCTCAACAATATCCCCATTGATCTTGCTGTTTTTAATAAAAATCATGAATATTTATTCGTAAGTCCTCAAGCTGTAAAATCGGAAGAGAGAAGAAAATTTTTAATTAATAAAACAGACCTCGATTATTGTTTAAAATATAATATAGACAGCTCTATGGCTGTTACAAGACGCGGTTATTTCACCCAAGCGTTAAACAATTTAACTTCATCAGAATTTACGGATGAGCTTACCTCTTCAAATGGATCTAAATCATATACATTAAGGCGGTTTTCACCCATTTTAGATAATAATGGTGATTTTTGGATGATGGTAGGCTATGGCATAGATGTTACAGACAGAATACTCGCATCAAAGGCCGTAGAAGAGTCATTGTATGAAAAAGAATCTTTGCTTGGTGAAATACATCATAGAGTAAAAAACAACCTAGCACTCATTATAGGGTTAATTGAAATGCAGTCGCAAAGAACTGAAGATGCTGTATTAAAAAATGAAATGCAAATTATTTTAAGAAAAATACATGCAATAGGTTTAATTCATGAAAAACTATACAAATCAAACAACTTTTCAAAAATAAATATATGTGATTATTTAGATGAATTTGCTAGAATATCCTTTAAATACTTTGATAACGGTTCAAATGCCAAATTTAAACTGGTATGCGATCATATCAACTTAAATACAAAGCAATCGATACCACTAGCACTTCTTTTCAATGAATTGCTCAGTAATTATTTTAAATATGCCAT
>JBIPLT010000371.1:0-2616 GCA_044368255.1 Flavobacteriales bacterium | reverse complement strand
AGGAAGCCGGCCAAGGCAGGATCCTGTGGATTGAGGCAGTCACCAAAACAGGGCACCATGTTCACATCATTAACGTCTACCAACACACCGCCGATCGCCCCGAGTCCCAAAGAGCGCTGCTAGGAATTGTCGAACGCATCCTCCTCCGGTGCGGGGACTACCCCAAGATAATTATCGGGGATGTTAACGCAAGTATCACCGGAGGCCGCCAGATGTACTCTACCGGCAATATAGGCACGGGACAGGCAGATGCCCTTCTCGCCGAGTTCCTTGATAGAACCCAAGGCGACCTCATGTCCACCACAGGACACACTTGGAGAGACCCTCACTCAGAGAGAGCAGCAAAGCTCGACATGGCCATACTCTACAAAGTGTCAAGGAACGCGGACCAAGGAGAGGCACAGTGGACAGGAGCGCAAGGACACGATCATGCCCGCATCGCCATGGCCATTGGACAAGAACTCTGGGGCCCCTCAGGCAGCAACCAAGAACGAGACTCACCTATCCCAAGGAAACCCAAAATCCGACAGAAGGACCTCCTCCCCTACGTCGAGAAACTACAAGCCGAGCTCGCACCCATAACGGCCGACATTCTCCAACGCATGGCATCAAAAACCATCACGGCGAAGGAAGGCAAAGAAGAAATGTGCCACAATCGCATCGCAGCAACCGACAAACTCTTCCCACAAGGAGGAGGAGAGGACAGGAAAGGCATCCGGGCACCGCACAATGACCCCACGCAGCGAGCAGCCCATAGCGAGATACGTATCATGAAGCGAGCCATGCAGGCCTCCCCGAGCACCCCGCAGCCCTCCGCCACGATCTCGGCTATGTCACTCTTGGGAATCACGGAAGAACTACAGCTCACCCATCAAGACATCGCGCTACACGCCCAAGGCCCCGAGTGGAAAGCAGCGCTAACAGCTCGAATCGACTGGAAAGAAAAAGAGATAGAGGAAATCACTTGCAGGCAAAAAGGGAAAAGCAAGCACCAAGAACGGATAAGAGATCGAAAGAGGATCGAAACAGAATTCAAAGCTAGAAAAAACTTCAGCATAGAGTACACGCCGGCACAAACGAATATCCTGTACCATCCAGCCGCCAACGGCCTGCTCTGGGTCTCCAGCCATGTTGCGGAAATCCACAGCCCAAGCCACAACATGGAGGCCATTCAGGCAAGATGGCCACAGGCAACCATCAGCACCACCAACGCGACACAGACTGCCCACCTCACACTGTGGGCAAAAAACATGGACGTAGCAGCAGAACTTCTCGCTGGCATCGCCTCCTCACACAAACCAACAAGACCACAAGATGGCCTTCGATCCACACACTCGTTTAGCTGGACACGGACGCACCCAACAGCGGTGCTGGAGCTCAAAGCCTTGGCCCTCACCCTGTCCGAGGCCTTCCACAGAGGGCAACTGTTACACAACACTGGTACCTCTGCCACAAACGACCTAATAAACTGGACAACCGAAATATCCGAGCCACGAGAGATCCGCGTGCTATCAATCCTGCTCCCTAACCTCACTGACACTGCGGAGCTGCTAAAACTCTCGAGTACCTGGGACACTACCTCCCTAGTCGAGCGCAACCTGCTCATCACAGCGGGCCCATGGAAGCAAACCAACAAGACAATCGCATGGGAAACCTTCTTGGAAAGAGAAGGCCTCCCCACGCACGCGTGCTGTCCAACAAAAAACTGCCGGAACAAGGACCCTATCATCATCTCTCAGGGACGTGTCAAACGCTGGGATGATCACCCCAAGAGCATAAAGGCAGTCCTCGAGCCACTCCCAGAAGAACTTCTCGATACCACCTCTCACCACTCCTCAAGAACCTTAAAGACCTTCTGCCAAAAGTGCTGGGACGTGACCGACTTCAGACATAACGTTAAACATGTTGAAGATATGGCCTTCATGCACGAAGCCGGTGTCTTCACTGAGAAAATCACGACCCACGGCAAGAGACTAAGGGGAAAGATTAACGAGAGTGCGTTCAAGAAATGCATCGACACATACCTTAAGACAGCGGTAGCCCCCGGCCAAGACACCCTCCAAAACGAGCATATCAAGGCAATGTCAGATGAAGAGAAGGAAATCCTCCGAGGATGGGTAAACACCATCCTCGACCCCGAGAACCCCACGGAAATGACTGAGGAGGAGACGCGCGGTATGATCTCGCTGCTCCACAAGGGAGGCGCCACCTCGGACAAAACGTCAGACCTCCGCCCGATCATCTTGCTCAACAGTACCCACCAACTGGTTAGCCACATAATCAACGAAAGGCTCACAGATGTCATCGAGAGGGACAATCTCCTAGGCATAGAACAAGGAGGATTCCGGAGAGACAACAGCACGGACAGAAATGCATGCAAGTTGCTTGCCATTACAGAAGAGGCACAGCGCACAAAAGCACGCTTCCTCCGAGCAGACATTGACTTTCGCAACGCGTTCAACTCAATGTCGCAAGCATCCCTCTGGGCGCTAATGAAAGCCTTTGACATACCCGATGTTGACTTTCTTGAATCGCTATACAAACACACAAGCATCTTCCTCCCTACCCCAGAGGGACCGGGAGCCCAAATCAAACTCAACACCGGAGTCGCGCAAG
>JBIPLT010000129.1:0-8549 GCA_044368255.1 Flavobacteriales bacterium | reverse complement strand
ATTTACATTTTCACGTAACATTTGCTGGCGAAAATCAGGTCCAGTATCCACCACAACGGTTTTTCCTTTGTGCTTTATCATAATAGAACTCCTTAGTCTTTTATCATGAGGATGCATACTTTTACAAACTTTACATACACAAGCAATAACGGGCACGCCTTGTGAAGTTCCTGTACCTAAAAATGTAACCTGTGTCATATTTCAAATGTAAACATTAAAGCCAATTCCGTAATTCTTTCAATTCATTAATCACTTTAAAATCTCCTTCAACTTCATTTTTTCCCTCTGGATCAAACAAGATCGCATCTAAATTCAATTTTCTAGCCGCCAAAACATCCGCTTCTAAATCATCACCAATCATAATCACGTTATTGGAATCTACCGCTGCTAATTTCATCGCTAAATGAAAAATATCGGGATGTGGCTTTTGAACTCCTGCTTTTTCACTCGTAATTACATGGTCAAAATATTTTTCTAATCCACTTTGTTTAATTTTTATGTACTGCACTTCTTCAAATCCGTTCGTAATAATGCAAATTTTATAGTCTCTTTTCAAATCATCTAACAACTCAATCGTGCCTGGAAATAAATTAGTTTTATAGGGACTTCTTTTCACATATTCATCCCCAATTTTTTCTGCTAGAACAGGATTACTTACATCAAAATCCTGCAAAGCCAGTTGAAATCGTTTACTTCGTAAATCATCCTTGGTCATTTCACCTCTCCGATACAATTCCCAACATTTTTTATTATGTTCTTTATATAATTTAATAAAAGGTTCAGGAGCAGGAATTCCAAACGAATCTAATCGCAAATCATGATAAATTTCTGTCAATGCTTCTTGAGAATTTCTATCAAAATCCCATAAAGTATGATCCAAATCAAAAAATAGGGTGGAGTATTTTTTCACTTCCTAAAGATAATGAATGAGAATGATTAAATTTATCCCAATATTTAAATTAATCAACAATGGTTTCTGATGAATTTCAATTACTGAAAGAAATGTGCGCTATCAAAGCTCCAAGTGGCGATGAATCAAAAATGACACAATTCATTCTCAAATACATTAAAAGAAACGCTTCTTCTTGGAAAGTTAAACCCGTCATTTATTCGGGTGATGATTTCCAAGAATCCATTATTTTAGTTTTTGGAAAACCTACCACCGCTATTTATGCTCATTTGGATAATATTGGTTTTACGGTAAGATATGGCAAACAGTTGGTAAAAATTGGTGGCCCGCAATTAATAGATGGAACACGATTGGTGGGAGAAGATTTGAAAGGAAAAATAGATTGCGAATTAATGGTGATTGAACATGAATCTGGCGGAAAATCGATTGAATATTTATACAAGCGAGAAATCGAGTGTGGAACTGGATTATCTTATAAACCTAAATGGAGAGAAAATCGCAATTTTGTGCAATGTTGCTATATGGATAATCGTCTTGGTGTTTGGAATGCTTTACAAGTAGCCGAAACAGTAGAAAATGGCGCAATAGTTTTTTCGACTTATGAAGAACATGGCGGAGGTTCGGCACAATTTGCCGCTCAATTTCTCTATGAAAAATACAATTTACGACAGGCATTAATTTCAGATATTACTTGGATCACTGAAGGAGTAAAACATGGTAAGGGCGTGGCTATTTCTATGCGTGATTCAGGAATTCCAAGAAGGGTTTATTTAAATAAAATTATTGCATTAGCTAAAAAAAGCGGAATCGATTTTCAGTTGGAAGTAGAAAGTAGTGGTGGAAGTGATGGCCAGGCTTTACAAGCAAGTCCCTACCCAATTGATTGGGTTTTCATTGGTGCACCCGAAGAAAATGTGCATACAGCCGATGAAATGGTTCATAAAAAAGATATCCGTACGATGGTTGAACTTTATAAATATTTGATGAAACATCTATGAGATTTTACGCAATCGTAATTTTCTTTTTCACTTCCCTCCCACTCTTCTCAAAAGTAGAAATTTAAACTAGGAATTTCAATTATTTTGATTGAATGGAAATAGAAAATAATAATTATCAAAATCAATTATTAATTTCTGCCACTGCTGATGAAATAGCCTATACTGGCGAATGTCCAAAATGGTGCATTTTCAGCTAATTATGGCATTGTTTCTTTTTTCTAAATAATTGTTCTGCAATTCAGCATAAAAACATCGTTTTGTCGTTTTCACTTTTAAGTTACCTTTACAGAGAAATGTTTCAGATAAAAAACCTACTTGTTCTTCTGCTTTTATTCGTTAGCCTTCATGGGTTTTCGCAAAATGCTATTCTAAAGGGTAAAGTAACTGGGGAAAATGGAAAAGGGCTTTCAGATGTTCAAATCTATCTCGAATCGAATTCCCAAAAAGGAACTACCTCTGATACATACGGCCAATATGAATTAACCATTCCTGCCAACAAAAAGCTCATCATTGTGTTTTCTCACGCATCCTTTTCACCACAAAAATTAAGCATTTCATTAACCGAAAACGAAGTGAAAGTTTTTGATCTCTTGATGGCCAGTATTGAATTAGATACTGCCGAAGTTACCTCAGAAAGAATTTTTACCATTGATGCTTTACCCAATATTGATGTAACGCAAATTCCCAATACCACCGGAGTTGAGGGAGCCATCAAGTTATTCGGATTAGGAGTTACTTCTAATAATGAAATGAGTTCTACCTATAATGTTCGTGGTGGAAATTTTGATGAAAACCTCATTTATGTCAACGATATTGAAATTTATCGCCCCATGTTGGTGCGTTCTGGTCAACAAGAAGGTTTAAGTTTTATTAATCCCGATTTAGTAGAAAGCATTCAATTTTCTTCTGGTGGTTTTGAAGCTCGTTATGGAGATAAACTTTCGTCAGTATTGGATATTCGTTACCGTGAACCCGATTCTTCCGCAGGAACCGTTTCTGCCAGTTTATTAGGCACCACTTTACATTTTGAAGGAGAATCAAAAAATCAGCGTTTCAATTATATTTCTGGATTTCGCTATCGATCTAATGCTTATGTTTTAAATGGATTGAACACTCAAGGAGATTATAAACCATTTTTCGCAGATGGACAAGTGCTGATGAATTTTTATGTGACGGAAGATTGGAAAATTAGTGTGCTCACCCATTTCTCTAGAAATAAATACAATTTCATTCCCGAATCGAGAGAAACTGATTTTGGAAGTATCAATGAAGCTTTGCGATTAACGGTATTTTTTGATGGACAAGAAATAAACGAATTCAATACTTCATTGGCGGCCATTACTTCTGAATGGAAACCCAATAAAAAAACAGTTTATAAATGGATTTCATCTGTTTTTAAGAGTAATGAAGATGAATCGTATGATATTATGGGTCAATTTCGATTAGAGGAATTAGAACGTGATTTGGGTTCAGATAATTTTGGTGAAGTGGCTTTTTTGAGAGGCGTGGGTACTTATTTAAATCATGCTAGAAACCGACTTGATGTGTTGGTTTATAATTCTCGTTTTTTAGCGGTTCATCAAATTAATAAAGGAAATAAAATTACTTGGGGCGTAAAATACCAAGGAGAAATTATTCGCGATACGGTAAGTGAATGGCAGATGATTGACTCTGCAGGATTTTCTATTCCACAATCGGGAAATGATGAAGTGATTCGTTTGAATGAACCCATAAAAAGTTCGGCAGAATTATTTACACACCGAGCCGAAGGATTTATTCAACACGATTGGAAAATAGCTAAAGAAACGATGGTAAATTATCACGATACCATTCTACCCAGATGGAAAGAATTAAATATTAGCTCGGGAATTCGTGGAAATTATTGGTCGTTAAACGGGCAAACCGTAGTGAGTCCAAGAGTGAGAATTACTTATTTACCCGGATGGTTAAAGTATAAAAATGGAAAAGTAGAAAGAAGAAATATTATTTTACGAGCCGCCACTGGAGTTTATTATCAACCGCCTTTCTATAGAGAATTACGTGATTTAAGCGGAACTCGTAATTACGATTTAAAAGCGCAAAGAAGTATTCATTTCATTTTGGGAGGTGATGTTTATTTTAAAATGTGGGATCGTGTTTTTATGTACACCACCGAATTATATTATAAGCATCTTACGAGCATTGTTCCTTACGAAATCGACAATGTTCGCTTGAGATATTATGCTAATAATGGTGCAAAAGGATATTCAACAGGAATCGATATGCGTGTAAATGGAGAATTTATCAAGGGAATTCAATCCTTCGCAACGCTTTCTATTTTAAAAACAGCGGAGAATATCGATAACGATGCCTATCAAGTAAATTATAATTCAGACGGGGAAGTGGTGGTTCCTGGTATAACACAAAATGATGTGGTAACAAGCACTGAAACGATTGAACCCGGTTACATTCCTCGACCTGCCGATCAACGAGTAAATTTCACTATTTTCTTTCAAGATGAAATGCCAAAATGGCCCGAATATAAAGTGCATCTTTCATTTATTTTCGGATCGGGATTACCTTTTGGACCTCCAAGCTACGAACGCTACAAAGATATTTTAAGAATGCCTCCCTACCGAAGAGTGGATATTGGTTTCTCGAGACAATTCTTAACCCATAAAGAAAAATTGAAAGAGAATTCTAAGCTTAAAAAACTTAGTGATCTTTGGATAAGTTTAGAAGTATTTAATCTATTAGGAATAGATAATACCATTTCTTATTTATGGATTGAAGATTCACAAGGCTTGCAATATGCCGTTCCCAATTATCTTACTTCAAGAAGAATCAATTTAAAATTGATGGTGAAGTTTTAGATTATACGTTAAAACGGAAATGCATTATATCTCCATCTTCAACCACATACTCTTTTCCTTCTACATTTAATTTACCTGCATCGCGGCAAGCAGCTTCTGATTTGAGTGTAATGAAATCGTTATACTTGATTACTTCTGCTCTTATAAATCCTTTTTCAAAATCGGTATGAATGACACCGGCTGCTTGAGGTGCACGCATTCCATGTGAAATAGTCCATGCACGAACTTCTTTTACACCTGCTGTAAAATAAGTTTCTAAGGCTAGTAATTTATAGGCTAAACGAACCAATTTATTTACTCCTGCTTCGTCTAGTCCTAATTCACCTAAAAACATTTGTCGCTCTTCAAAAGTATCTAATGCAGCAATCTCCGCTTCCATTGCAGCCGTAATCATAATCACTTCTGCTTTTTCATCCTTCACATTTTCCTTTACTTGGTCTACATATTTATTTCCCGTTTTCACCGAGGCTTCATCCACATTACAAACATACATGACCGGTTTATCTGTCAATAATTGAAATTCTTTTAAAATCACAAAATCCTCTTGAGAAAGTGCTGCCGAACGAGCCGATTTTCCTTGCTCTAAATGTGCATTTATAGTGGTGAGAATTTCAAATCTTTTTTTAGCGTCTTTATCTGTTTTAGCTTGCTTTTCTAATTTGCTCATGGCTTTGGTTACAGAATCCAAATCTTTCAATTGCAATTCCATATCGATCACTTCTTTATCGCGAACTGGATTTACGCTCCCATCTACATGCACCACATTTGGGTCATCAAAACATCTTAAAACATGCAAAATAGCATCTGTTTCACGAATATTTCCTAAGAATTGATTACCTAAACCTTCACCTTTGCTAGCGCCTTTTACTAATCCAGCAATATCTACAATATCTACAGTAGTAGGAACCACTCTTTCGGGTTTAACAATTCCTTCCAGAACGCTTAAACGTTCATCGGGAACAGTAATTACACCAATATTTGGTTCGATGGTACAAAATGGAAAGTTAGCTGCTTGAGCTTTTCCATTGGTTAAACAATTAAATAAAGTAGATTTTCCAACATTAGGTAAACCAACAATTCCGCATTTTAATCCCATAACTCAGCCTTTAATTTAGGCTGCAAAGATAGTTTTTCAATTAAATTATCGCACAATTGTTACATAACCATAGATCACATAATCTTCATAAGTGGCATAATCCTTTGCTGGAGAATCAAAATTAGTGTAATCCTGAGGGCGAAACCACTCTTTATTAGTTAGGATATAATAATAAACGCCTTCAGTAACTGGTTTGCCAGAAGCATTTTTACCGTTCCAGTTGTTTTGATAATTATCCGATTCAAATAATACATCACCCCATCGGTTGAAAATTTTAATGGTTGTTACACCTGGATATCCACTCAATCCCAAGATTTCAAAATAATCATTAATGCCATCGCCATTTGGGCTGAAAATATTACTTGGTTGAACAGGCCCAATAATGTGAATCAATTTAGTTAAAGTATCTGCACATCCATTTGAACCTTCTACGATTAGGCTAACATAATAATAACCAGTATCAGTATAAATATGGGTAACGTCTGGCAAATATTCATAGGACGAACCATCACCAAAATCCCAAACCCAACTGATAATTGAATCTGTGGAAGGCCAAGCACTAGAACTATCTGTAAAAGTAACTTCATCATTTACAAATGAAAATCCATTTGTTTCAAAGGAGCTAGAGAAATTAGCAGTAGAATAATTAACAATAAAAACAGCAGTAATAGTTGAACTTAATGGAGGTGTTCCATTATCTGTAGCCGTAATGGTTATGGTATTTAATCCAAGATTGGTGCTATTTCCAGTAAAGGTTGATTCAAAATTTACCGATGCGCCAGGAGTATTTGAAGTAATTTCAAAACCAGAAACACCAGTTGTATCAACGGTTACCGTAACCGTTTGTCCATTTTCAGGAGCAAGAAAAAGTGCATCAATTGCTACACTTTGACCTTCACATACAATTATAGTATCACAAATACTTAAACCATTCAATACTGGAGCAATATTAGTTCCTGTAACACATGTACTAAATAAAAACGCTTGATCATCTAGCCAACTAATACCATCAGGATTTCCAAATGGACCATCATAGGCAATACCTGCTTGATCAAATTGACCGAATTGAATATAATCTACTCCATTTCCTCTATTGGCGCCAACAGTTGCGGCAGTACCACCAAAACCATTTGTTCCGCCAGAAGCATCTCCAGTAGTCCATTGCATATCCTTATAACAGAATAAAACATTATTACCAGCTCCTAAAATTGGATCAGTTCCATCGGTAATAATTAATTGAAAATTGTTTATTTTATCGGTGTAATTATTAAAATATCCAACATCTACCCAGTTCACATACATGGCAGTTGGAGTTACTTTAAAAAGCACCTGTCCAATTCCTCTGGTATCAACATCGCCCCAAAAAGGCGCCACCATTACAAATGCAGCATCTGGAAATGCATTGGCAGAAAAAGTAGCATAAGGCGCACCAAAAGAAACATTTCCGTTATTGTTGATGTAAACACTATTGAAATTTTGGCCATAAAGGCAGAATGAAAATGGTAAGTTAATCAAATTACTAGATCCATCATCATTAGGAGTCATAGCCAAGGTGTAAGTACCATCAGGGTCAATCCAACAGTCACAAATAATGTTTGATTTATTGGTATTACTTGTATGAATAATAGGGTTAATAACTTGTAAGCTATCACCTAAATCATATTTACCAAAATCAAGAGGAATGAGGGCTCCGCTTTCTTTCAATTTCTGATATTCGGGTGAGTTAATTAGTATATTTTTATCACTGATGCTTTGAGCAAATAGGTTTGGAATCCAAAATGCCATCGTAAAAATCGTGGTAACGTAAAATCGCTTCATTCGCTTTATTTTTGAGATGTTAATTAATAATTAAAAGTAAAAAGTCTCCAAATATCAACATAAACTATTTTTGACTCAAAATTTATTGCTAACAAATGGAAAATCTTCAAAAAACCTGTTCTCAAGTAAGACGAGATATTATCAGAATGGTTGCAGCAGTGCAATCCGGACACCCCGGTGGTTCATTAGGATGTGTTGAATATTTTGTGGCTCTATATTCTAAAATATTGAAACATAATCCTCAAAATTTTACCATGGATGGAAAAAATGAAGATTTATTTTTTCTTTCGAATGGACATATTTCACCGGTTTGGTATAGTGTATTGGCAAGAACAGGCTATTTTCCAGTTAAAGAACTAGCCACCTTTAGAAAGTTGGACTCTAGACTTCAAGGTCATCCCGCCACAGCCGAACATTTAGAAGGGATTCGTATGGCCTCTGGATCACTTGGCCAAGGATTATCAGTAGCTTGTGGTGCTGCATTGACTAAAAAAATGAATGGTGAATCAACTTTAGTTTACACTCTTCATGGCGATGGAGAACTACAAGAGGGACAGATTTGGGAAGCAGCAATTTTTGCCGCACATTATAAAATAGACAATTTAATTTCTACCATTGATTATAATGGCAGGCAAATTGATGGTGATGTAGAAAATGTAATGTCGCTAGGAAACCTTAGAGCAAAATGGGAATCTTTCGGATGGATGGTGATGGAGGTTAATGGAAATAATATCGATGAACTTATTTCTGTTTTAGAAAAAGCAAAGACTGAAACTGGAAAAGGTAAACCCATCATGATCATTATGAAAACGGAAATGGGAATGGGTGTAGATTTTATGATGGGAACTCATAAATGGCATGGTTCACCTCCAAAT
>JBIPLT010000360.1:0-2631 GCA_044368255.1 Flavobacteriales bacterium | reverse complement strand
ATAAAAATCGATTGCAACCAGAAAGCTAGAGGGGGATGTTCATAAAAATCATTTCTAAACGTTTCAGTATAGTGCAGACTCCAAAATGAATTGCCCATATTTTCTGAAACAGAAGCATAGGTAAGCCCATCGAAAAACATTCCACTCGAAATCAATTGATGTACCACCAAAATTGCTGCTGCAGTGGCAACTAATAACCATCCGTTGATTAATTTTATATATTCTTTCATTTTATCGGAGCTTAAAGTTAGAAATCATTTACATTTGCGCAACCATGGGCTACAAAGGATTCATCCTATTTTACGCGTTACTCCTCGAAACATTCATTGAATTAATGATAAAGGCCATGGATATGGAAATTATCGATTGGACGGAAATAGATAGTTGGAAAGCGGGAAAATTAACCATCATGGCGGTAATTTTGATTTATCATTCTTTTTTTCGTTGGGTTCCTTTTATAGCAGTGAGAAAATCAGAAAGAAAATCACCTGATTTATTTATCACTTCGTTAATAGCTTCTCATATTCCTTGGTTTTTATTTGCAAATATTTTCCACGCTATTTTAATGACCACTTTCGGTTTACTTTGTTGGAAGATGAATGTGGCTTCTTGGCCACTCTATTATTTACTATTTATTGGCGCCATTGAAATTGTGGTTTATTTGATGGTTGGAATATTTGGTAAATTATTTACCTTAATTATGGGTAAAAATAGTATCGTTCTTTCCAGCGGATATCTCACCAGTATACAATTAAAGGAAGTAAAGAGAATTGAGAAAAAATACAACGATGAACTGTATTTTACCATGAGTGATGGAACAGTAAATACAATTAGTTATCATATACTCAATAAAAAAATGATGACCGAATTTTTAGTGAAACTGAAAAACAATTGCGATACTCATAATATTTATTTCGGCAATGATGTTTTAGACGCAGAAGGAAATCAAGTACAAAAGTAGTGTTGTTTCGAAAGTATCATTTCATTATCGAAACGGGTAAATTTGCCACCAATTTTTTCTTATTGATTACGGATAAATAATACATTCCATTGGCAAGTTCTCCAGGAGAAAAAGTGACATCTTTATCAGATGATTTTTTTTCTGCCACTAAAATACCAGCTGAATTATATAAACTAAATATATATTCTCCTTTGGCAGAATTGCCCATGTCAATTTTAAAATTTCCATCATTCGGATTGGGATATAATTTAATTTCTGTTTTACTATTTTCATTGATTCCAACACCATAAACACGCATTCCAAAAGTATATTCACCTGCTTGAATCTGGGTGGCTTGAATGAGTCCTGTTTTATTGACGTCTGATCCTTGAGTATTTAAAGTATAAGTAGGAAATTCTGACCATGAATCGGTTGAGTTTGCTCTATAAAGTAAGAGAATACTATCTTCATTAAAAAGCACGGCTCCATGATCTACCATTAATCCAGAATCCAAATGAAAATTAGGAAGTCCGTTGAATGTAAAGTTGGCACTAAGATTAATAGTTGAAAGTTGAGTGCCATGAATTTTCCAATAGCGATCGGTTGAAACCACTAAAGTAGGATCATCCACGCCTTGGTATGGTGCTACCCAATTATGATCTACTCTTATAAAACTTGAATCCGTAACAGAATTTACAATCAGTAAGAGGTTGCTATTGGTTAAATTTTGTGAAGCAATTGTTTTTATAACCATTTGGGTGGATGTAGTGGCATCTGAAATTTTTTCATCTTCATTAATGGCAACATAATTAGGAGAAAATGGAACACTGAAAGTGGTATTGGAATTTTGTCCGCTCGAAAGAATAGTGGCGGTATGTACATTCCAATTATCATCACGAAAAGTTACTGTAAGCGGTACATTGTTCGAGTAGTTTGTTCTTCCTCTTAATCGTTGTTCCACATGCACAGTCACCTCAAAATCTCCACCAGAGGGAACAGATTCGAATGATTTAACACTGAAATGCGGATACCCTGGAGAATTTACCCAATCAGCAAAAAAATCGGTTACATCAATTCCATTGATTAAGTTTAATTGATCACGAAAATCATCGCTATCTATATTTTTTAATTCGTTATTGGCGATAATAGTTTGCAATCCTAAAAAGAAAAGTGAATCACCTAAATATCCTCTCAAGGTATGTGCCACATCACAACCTTTATCGTAGGTAGTTTTTCCGTAGGTTACATTTTGAGGCACGGCAGAGAGAGCAAAAAATCCTCCATCAATTGCATGATGTTGCCAAACGGTAGCTTTATGATTGCTTCTAATGGCAGATTTGTATCTCGTAATTCCATAAAGATTTTCAAAAAATAATTTCTCCGAATAATTGGCCATTCCTTCATTTATCCACATATGTTCGGCCGATTTACACGTTACTAAATCTCCCCACCAATGATGTGATAATTCATGAGCCATAGTTCCTTCATCACCAGTTGTTCCATCTATTAACATTTTTGGATAGGCTATATTGGTAACATGTTCCATTGCACCAGCAGTGAAAGGAACGGCAACGTAACCAATTTTATTCCAGAAGTGAACACCAAAACGTGCTTCAAAAGTTTCGATAGCAGAAAATAAATTCACGAATGAATTTTTCATGTTAGTGGTATCAGAAGCCACCGCAATAAAA
>JBIPLT010000359.1:0-2633 GCA_044368255.1 Flavobacteriales bacterium | reverse complement strand
TTTGAGTCGAGTTAAGTGAAATGGCAGAAATTGACGTATCAACATGAGGATGAAAATTTCCAGAGGCGTAATGATCTATTACTTCTTCTAAAGTATTTATTCTCCCATCGTGCATATAAGGATAGGTTACTTCAATATTTCTCAATGTAGGTACTTTAAATTTTAATGAATCTGAATTTATTTGAGTAATAATAAATCTTCCAGCGTCTGGCGAACTTACATTCCATCCAATTCCATTGTTGCGATAAGAAAGATCAGTAAACAACGGTTCTGTATGGCAATTAGCACAATTTTGTTGAAATAGATTTAATCCATTTAATTCTGATAGAGTAAAATTAATTTCTCCTCGAGAATATTGATCGTATTTTGATTCAGAAGAAATTAAACAAGACATATAATGAGCCAATGCTTTAAACATAAATGCGGAAGTAATGGAATCTGTATCGAACGCTTTTTTAAATAAAATTTTATATTCGGAACTTTGATTTAAGTTGGCGATAACTGGAGCTAAATCCCAGCCCATTTCATCTGGATTGGTTAATGGTGCCAATGGTTGTATCTCTATGTGATTTACTCCACCATCCCACATGAAATTCGTTTGCCAAGCAAGATTAATTAAAGCGGGTGAATTTCTTTTGCCAACCGAATTATTTAATCCAATACTAAATGCATTTCCTGGGTCACTAAATGCAGCATTGGGTAAATGGCAAGAAGAACAAGATACCGTGAAATCTTCTGAAAGAATAGGGTCAAAAAATAATTTTTTACCTAGTTGAAATTGTGTTTCATTAAAATTATTTGAAAGATCGTATACTGGAATAGGAAATCCTTCGGGAATAAAAAATAATTTACCTCCCGAAGGAATAATTTCAGGGTCTCTGGAGCAACCAGAAAATATTAACCCAATAAATACTATTTTAAAGAGTAAACGCAATTCATTAATGAATATGATCCACCGTAATCATGTCAGCATAATTGTCGGCTACTGTTTTTGCATTTGCACCTGGCATATGAATTCCATTAATAACAGAAAAATCCATTAATGTTGGTGTTTTAAACATCTCTAAAACATCAGTCATTAAATGCATTTGAGGTGTTGAAGTTGTACTAATGTCGATAGAATGCCCATGTAAATCTGGAGTAATAGTTTTTAATACATTATTAGTTCCAGTAAATCCACCTATATGATACATTACTGCATTTTGCGAAGCAGAAGATTGAGGTGAAGTTCCTTCAAATTTCACCATAATATAACCAGAACTCCAACTCCAGAACATATTATTACCAGGATCGAGTGCACCTGATTGAACACCCGAAACATTTCTTGTACTATCTACTCCAATCATAAATTCTATGGATGTGTAAGATCCGGTTGGAATACTTGAAATGGTAAATGCACATGAAGAAGGATTAGAGGCATCAATCAGATAATAAGAATTGGGAACATCATAATGATCTCCATTTGCCTTATATAATTTCACATTTGAAATGTAATATTTAAACGTTGTTACATTAAACGTATCACCATTTTGGTTTAAATATATACTGTCATTCAAAACTAATGCTTCATTACCTACAACATTTTCAAATTCTAGAATTAGTGAGCCAGTTGTTGGTGTATTGTGATCATGATCATGATCATCATGTGGATCTGGTTCTTTCTTACAAGCTGAGAATACAGTTGAACTTATGGCTAATAAAGCCAATATTTTATAAATAGAATTCATTTGAATTTATTTTTTAATTGTTTTTAAATAGAAAATTTATTCAGTAAATTAAATTTCTGAATATTAATAGAACTCAAATAATCTGTGGAGGCGGATGAGGAATGGAAATCGCACTTGAATAATTAAAAACTATTTTATTGCATTTACTAATTAATTGTGTTGGATAGAGGAATATATAATTAATTTTATTTTCCGAATAAAACAGATCAATATTTTTCATTGATTTTAAAACTGGAGCGCTTGGACCTGAATCATTATCATCCTCTAAAAAGCCATATTTTTTTGTTTCTTCCATCATTTTACACTTTCCATGACATTTCATTTCAGGTTTATCTTTGTTTACACAAGCGGCCTCATAAACTTCTAATGAACGATGGTAATTGATTACGAAAAGAGTGTTTACCCCTGATTGAAAAATCAAGATGGCAATTACAAATATGGAAACGATGTATTTCACTATATACAAATATACGTAGAAATACTGTATTTAGTTTGCCGTATTCTCATTCATATGGTTAAATTTGCATCAAAATGTGACTATGATTACACAAGAAGAATTATTGAAAGCGCTCGAGAATGTTCAAGAGCCTGATTTGAAAAAAGATATCGTATCACTCAAATTAGTGGAAGAAATTAGTATGAATGGGAATAAAATTTCCTTCTCGGTAAAAGTGAATAATCCTGCGCTTCATAATCGTAAACGGATGGAAGAAGCATGCAAGTTTGCTATAGAAAGAAATCACGGCTCTATTTTTGAGATTACCGTAAACGTAAAAGCTTTAGGTGCAGATCGCGCTCCCGAGCATAGAAGTGTTTTACCTGGAGTGAAAAATATTATTGCTATTGCATCGGGAAAAGGTGGAGTTGGAAAATCTACCATTACCGCTAATTTGGCTGCAGGATTAG
>JBIPLT010000358.1:0-2638 GCA_044368255.1 Flavobacteriales bacterium | reverse complement strand
GTTTATTGGATTACCCTTTATTCTTTAAGTGGCTACTATAACGATATATTTAGAAAGCATAGATTAAAAGAAATTGGACAAACCCTTTTTCTTTCAATTGTAGGAGTAATTTTTTTATTCTTTGTGCTGTTATTAGATGATGAAGTTAATAATTATACTAAATATTATTATTCGTTTTTTACCCTATTGTTGATTCATTTTGTGATCACATTTATTCCACGAATAATTTTAACTTCTACACTTGTTCATCTTATTCATCATCGTAAACTTGGTTTTAATACATTAATTGTAGGAGGAACGAATAGTGCATTAAATATCTACAACGAAATAAATGCCATGAAACATTCTCCTGGTTATAATTTCATTGGATTTGTGAGTATAAATGGTGTAGATCGAGAATTATTGCAAACAGAAATTCCTCATTTAGGAAAATGGACAGAAACCTCAAGAATTGTAAAAGAGAAAAAAGTAGAAGAAGTAATTATTGCATTGGATTCGGATGAACACGAAAACATCAATAAAATTATCAATGATTTGGATGCTGATGAATGTAGAATAAAAGTTATTCCTGATATGTATGATATTTTGGCTGGTTCAGTTAAAATGACAAGTATTTACGGAACTCCATTAATAGAAATCAAAAGAGAATACATGCCTGCTTGGCAAATAAGTATTAAGAGATTTTTAGACATTTTAATTTCCCTTTTTTCATTAATCCTATTGTCACCTATATTAATATTAGTAGGTTTAATCGTAAAATTATCTTCTAAAGGACCCATATTTTTTCTTCAAGAAAGAATTGGGATAAATGGAAAATCCTTTCAGATAATTAAATTTAGAACCATGGTTGCCAATGCAGAAACAGATGGCCCGCAATTGTCGAGTAAAAATGATAAACGTATTACAAAATTTGGAATGTTTTTGAGAAGGGTAAGAATTGATGAATTTCCACAATTCATTAATGTAATTAAAGGAGATATGAGTTTAGTAGGACCGCGACCTGAGCGACAATTTTATATTGATCAAATTTTAAAAGTAGCTCCCCATTACAAATATTTACATAAAGTAAGACCAGGAATTACTAGCTGGGGACAAGTAAAGTATGGTTATGCTGAGAATGTGGAGCAGATGCTTCAACGAATGAAATTTGATTTGTTGTATATCGAAAATATGAGTTTGGCATTGGATTTTAAGATTATGTTTTATACCATATTAATTATGCTTAAAGGAGCAGGGAAATAGAAGGAGATCAAGATTCAAAATTCAAGATTCAAGATTTAAGATTTAAAATTCAAGATTCAAGATTTAAGATTTAAAATTCAAAATTCAAGATTTAAAATTCAAGATTCAAGATTTAAGATTCAAGATTTAAGATTCAAGATTTAAGATTCAATATTCATAAAATAATTCAGATTAAGTCTTTCTCCAATTTATTTGCTTTCCTTTAACGCATGAAAAATTTCAAAATTCTTCTTCTTTTAGCGCTTATCAACTTCACCAATATTTTAGATTTTATGGTGATGATGCCTTTAGGTCCGCAATTGAAAAGAACATTTGATTTAGGTCCATCAGAATGGAGTTTATTAATTGCATCCTACGCTTTATCGGCATTTGCATCGGGAGTTGCCGCTATCTTTTTCATTGATAAATTTGATCGAAAAAAATTCTTGCTCATTACTTATGTGTTTTTCATTTTCGGAACCTTTTTATGTGCCATTGCCAAATCATATGAGGCTTTATTATTTGGAAGAATTATAGCCGGAATTTTTGGGGGAACAATTGCCTCTATTGTTTTAGCTATTGTTGGTGATACTACTCCACCCGAAAAACGTGCTACTGCCATGGGAATTGTAATGGCCGGATTTTCGGCCGCGGCTGCTTTAGGCGTACCCTTCGGAATTTATTTCGGAACCCTTTATAATTGGCATATGCCTTTTTATGCGATTGTTGTACTCGGAGTAATTACCACTGCAATGATTTATTTTATTATTCCTAATATCACCTCTCATATTGCTATTGGTGGAAAAATTTCTGGGTGGACGAATATCAAAAATTCCTTTGCAGATAAAAACCAATTAATTGCTTTGATTTTTATGGTCGTCATTTTATTCGGGCAGTTTTCTATCATTCCCTTTCTAAGTCCTTACATGGTAGCGAATGTTGGTTTTACAGAAAATGATTTGCTCTATATCTATTTATTTGGTGGCATTGTGAGTATTTTCACTTCTGCTATCATTGGTAAATTATCCGATAAATTCGGAAAATTAAGAGTGTTTACTATTTTATTGTTCCTATCATTGATTCCAATTGTAATAGTTACTAATTTAGGTCAAACACCCTTAGGAATTGTCCTATTTGTTACCACTCTATTTTTCATTTTTGCTGGAGGAAGAATGATTCCTGCCACTGCTATTGTGCTTTCAACTGCCCCACCTCAAAGCAGAGGAGCATTTATGAGTATTCGCTCGGCTGTGCAACAGTTAGGTGCTGGTGTGGCTGGATTAATTGCAGTGGTGATTGTAGTTGAAAATCCAGACGGATCATATAGTAATTATCAATATGTGGGTTATATCGCTGTTGTGATGAGTTTATTGAGTTTATGGTTAATTAAGAAAATTGTGGCGAAACACTAAGAAGA
>JBIPLT010000450.1:0-2641 GCA_044368255.1 Flavobacteriales bacterium | reverse complement strand
CCGACATCGTAGCGGCAATGGAACACGACAAAGCAGACTACACCCCCGAGGAGGGCCGCACTATCATGTTGAGTATGAGTACCGATCTGATGACCCCTGGTCGATCCCATACCAGTCAACGACTTGGTCAATCCACTGTGGACACCCTAGGAACAACAGAAGAGCCGAAAATATCATCACTGGGAGATGTCGACACATGGCGAGAAATAAACGAACAAGCAAATTATGTTATGGCCAGAGTAACAGGAATCAACAACCTTAAAACCTTTTTTGTGGCTGACAAGTTTAAAAACACCACCGCCTCACGGAAGGATCGTGACACGACTCAGATGCACCTGCTCACAATCGCCCTGCAAAAGAGAGGAACACGGGTGGAGGTCCTAGAGCGGATTTTTGACGAACGGACAACGGGACCACACCAGGACGCCTTCCTGGCCATCTTCACGGAGGAATCCTGGCAACACCTCCAAGGCTCTATGGTCCAAATTACGGGCTCAATCAATTGGAGACTGAAAAGCGAAGCAGGATGCTCCATCCAAACATTCGACAACAAACAGCAACTCATCCCGGACTTAGTTCTAAGACCCTTGGAAGACGCGCTACACGAGGAGGGAGAGGAAGACACATGCATTATTGACACTCTGAAAAAAGGCATAATCATTTTTGCCCCACTCAAGAACAAATCGGACGTGGTATTATCGCGGCTCACACAATACATGGATATCCCAGAACTTCCGGCAGAGTGCAAATCGACTATGATCACCAAGATCCCGAACATTAAGCACCCTGAATCTGCCCTCAAAACGCTATACACCCTTTTGGACAAAGATCAGGCGCGCCAAATTGAGGGACCCCAGAACACAACCCTCTGGATCTACGCCCCCTTCCTGGACACACTACTGACCATCGACGCCAAAATACTCAGTGCTCTTCGCCCTACAAACAGCACGGAGATCAACCAGTCAATTATCATGGACTTTCTCTACAAAAAAATCAAAACAGCCATCCTGCAAAACGCGGCTCAGGGCCTATGGATGGAGGATGTTCCCTCGCCAAACACGCCTAAAGGCACAGGATCCCTAGACGAGGGTAAAGACCCCTTCCCAACTCAAGAACCCGTCTCGATGCCTATGGCGATCATCCCAATGCTGAAACTTTCTAAAAAGATCGGCCACGGCCTATCGACAATCACACACAAGGTTCTTTCTGATTTGATCGACGCCTCGATCCTAGAGCCAATTGAGAAATTAGGACACACAATGCTCTTGAAAAAGGACTCCGACCTGAAGCACCTCCTGCTACAATCGGATGACCTACGAGTAGGCTTTCCCTTCCCTCCGACCTTAACGATTCCTCAAGAAGACATTTCTAGAGCCTTCGACCAAATGTTATCGACCCATTTCGAACCAAAAGGGTGGGGAATCGTCTTCCTTTCAACGTCGGAAGAGGTGGACTACGACGACATTGAAACAAACGATTACAGACCAATTCTGTACTCAAGTGATCCCCTTCACATCTGCAACGCAGGGAGTCAAATCCTAGCACAAGGGACCTGGATGACCCAGAGCAGCGCACTCAAAACACACAAGAGAGCAAAAAGCATTATCCAATTCAAACTGCAAAATCCAAAAGGACTACTATGGCTCTGCCCCGGTAAGCAAAATTCAATATCAGGCACAGAAATCCGCACAATGGACCAGCTCTTTGGCCAAGGACACGGGATTGACGCCACTTTCTTCAACGGAGGTGTGCAAACCACCCACGGCATCTGGGTGGAACTGCAAAAACGCCGCGATGCGGCAATACTCGAGGCGACACGCAACATGGTAGTGCGAACACCGGCTATCATCCCAAACAGAATCTTCGACACGGCCGTCGGCGGCCGCCCGACGACAAAAGAGATGCAGCTCAAAGACTCGAAAACCATTCACCAAGGATGGCTTTTGCTCCCCTCTTTACCAATAGACACAAACCCAGCGGAGCTCCTCCAGACGGTTTTGCAAGCAAAGGACACGGAGACCAAAAGAGCCGATGGAGTGGTCGCCATTCTGATAGAGGATATGGGTATACTGCTTGCACGCAGTGACCTGTTCGAAAAGGTGCGGCTTAAAGACGTGAAGACGGACCTAATGACGGCACTAACGTGCCTACCGACGGCCAATAACCTCAAGTTTTTGGACGGGGAGAAAGACGAGATGGATATAGGAGATAATGACGGAAGCGAGGCGGGAGTCAGCGCGAGACTCCCCCCCGACCGATGATGGAGGCCTCAGGGCCGGGAGGTCTAGGAGAACAGGGACTCCTAGGCGCTCCTCCAACAGCCCCGAAAAAAAAAAAACCCAACTGCCTGTATTTTAAGACACACCACACACACACCACATCACACACACACAGTTGCAAATGTACTTTGCCCGGCTTAATGCCCAACGGAGCAGAAGTAGATCAAGGCAACACGAATCCGCCCGAGAGACTCGCCGCGGCCGAAGGCAAAGATAATTTCAATGAACATAATAACGAGAATAATAATAAAAAGCCTGAAGTCAACAATAATCCCAATGACAAGGACAATCTCTATGGGAATGTTGTCGACAACAAGAACAATTTGGATGACAAAGACAATAACGGCACAAACATCCTCCCC
>JBIPLT010000386.1:0-2644 GCA_044368255.1 Flavobacteriales bacterium | reverse complement strand
ATGAAAACGCCTTGCTGTTCAGCAGCGGCGACAACAGCACCCTGCAAATGCAGGCCCAGTCCATCAGCATGATGGGATCTGCCCGGGCGGGCGCCAACCACCCTTACGCCTACAACCCGGCCTCTGAGAGCATGGCCTTTGATGGCGCAGCCGCCATCAGCTACACCGGCCAAGCCGCCACGCTGGACATCAAGACCAGCCGAGAGCTCACGCTGGGCAACTCCACCACCGGATTTGGCGGTCAGCTGTTTGCCACCGGGGCTATCAAACTGCAAACCGGCAGCAACCTGGCGGGCACCGGCTTTGACATGACAGCGGCCAGCCAGGTCAAGGTGGACGCCACGGGCAACAACACTTGGCGCGATACCCTGGTCAATGCCAGCGGCTGGCGCGTGGTGGACGGTGTGAGCTATGCCATTGCCATTGGCGGCCAGAGCTTTGCCACCACGGCCAGCGCCAGCAGCACCTTGACCAGCGTGCTCGATGCCCTGGCCAGCCAGATCAATGCGCATGCGAGCTACGCGGCCAGCCGCGCGGGCGACGTGCTCACGCTGACACTCAAAAACGGCCAACTGCTCAGCGCCGCTCTGGGCAGCAGCACCAGCAACACCCCGGCCGTGGGCACGGCCAGCGTGACGCTGGGCAACGCAGGCACCGCACAGGAGGCCAGCGTCAACACCGCCGGCTGGACGGTCAAGACAGGGGCCCGTTACAGCATCACCCTGGGCACGGGCAGTTCGGCCAACACCTACACCGTCACCGCCGGCCAGGGCTACAGCCTGACCATGGTGACCGAAGAGCTGGCCCGCCAGATCAAGCAAGGCGCGCTGTACACCGCCACCAGCTCGGGCACGGTCATCACGCTGCGCAACGCCGGCGCCACCAGCGCCACCACCGACGACACGCTGTACACCGGCGCGCTGAGCGCGCTGGCCGATGCCAGCCCCGGCGCGGCCACGGCAACCACCGGCAACAGCAACTTGCTGACCGATGGCCAGCTCAGCATCGTCTCGGCCGGCGACATTTTGCTGCGCGGCGCAGTCAGCACCGTGGACGTGGGCTCGGACATGCTGCTGCGTTCGGGCTCGCTGATCAACATCGGCGGGCTGGTGACGGCGCAGCACACCCTGACCCTGCGTGCCGGCACCGACAGCTCCAAGATCGGCGTGTGGCTGCAGGAGTTGCTGCTGGACAGCGCGGGCAACTACCTCTCGGGCGGCACCTTGGACACCGCCTCGGGCGGCAGCATAGACATTGAGTCGGTCGACGGCATCACCATCACGGGTGTGCTGGGCCAGCGCCTGGTCACCGACGGCGACCTGGGCGGCGCCAAGGTGGGCAGCATCCGCATTGAGTCCTTGGCCGGTGATGTGAACCTCATGCGCAACACCAATGTGCGCGACACCCTGAACGTGCAGGGCAACAGCGTGGGTGTGCTCTCAGGCAGCTATGTGTACGCCACCGGGGCCGAGTCCTCGCTCTACCTCAAGGCGCGCAACGCCTTGGTGCTGTCTGGCCGCGCCATTGCCGCCGGGCTGGACCCGGCCATTGCCAAGGCGGCCAACCTGGTGCACATGGTCGCACCCACCATGACCATCAACGGCACGATCGACGTGACCAACCTGACCGGGCGGGCGCTGCTGAGCGCCGGCAAGGCCGTCAGCGTGGGCGGCACCATCGTCTCCAAAGGCGGCATTGATGTGCATTCGGGCGTCAACATGGCCTGGACGCGCGAACAAATGGCGGGCACCGTCACCCGCGCCAACCTCAGCGGCGGCACCATCACCATTGCAGGCCAGGGTCTGCTGCAAGCGGTGGGCACCGTCAACTTGCTGGCCGGCGGCAATGTCAGCTTGGACGCCGATGCCAATGTCAGCACAATAGAAACCGTGCTGGTGCCCGTCTACACCACCGTCGAAAAAGAGGTGCAGGTGAAGGTGGGCTCCATCCAGGTTGCCGACGGGACCGTGCTGGTGCCTGAAGTCAGCTGGGTAGACACCCAGATCACCGAGCAGGTTGGCACCGAGCGCGTGGTGGTGGGAAGCAAATACCAGACCATGGACGTGGCTTTGCAGCAAATCGGTTATTTCAACCCGAACGCGCCGGACAACCTGAAGTTTGTGGAGGTACTGATCGAGGGCGTTCACTACCTGAATGACAGCACCCGCCAGAGAACGGCCCAACCCTTTATCAAAGTGGTGGACTGGAACAATGCCGGCAACGAACAGATGCCTGTGCGCGGGGCTGATCGCGTCACCGGCGACTACACACAAGCGGCCTACAGGGCTTTTGCCGGGCTCAGTGACGCTCAGAAGTGGGCAGTCTTCAACGCCACGGGCTACATGCCGCTGTATGACTTTAGCTACAGCAACTGGAAGCTCAAACAAACCATCAACGGCACGGCCTTGGAATTGCGCGAGAGTGAAAGTTTGTACCCGTCCTGGAAGAATAAATCCAAAGACGTTTTCTTTGTGGATGTGGCCAACTGGCGCGATAAATACATCTTTATGCCCGTGGGTGCACAAGAGGCCATTTTGAGTGTGGCCTCCAGTGGGGTGGCCCAGTACCTGGCCGGGGACGGTTCCATGGACGGCGCCAACAGTGGCACCTGGACGAACGACCCTGGTGCCAGTGGCGAATACGT
>JBIPLT010000128.1:0-8604 GCA_044368255.1 Flavobacteriales bacterium | reverse complement strand
AACAAAGATGCCATGGTCGATTTTCCACTTCCCGATGGACCCACAATGGCTACTTGCATACCTGGTTCTACTTTGAATGAAATGTTTTTCAAAACCTCGATATCGGGGCGACTTTCGTAATGAAAATTTACATTTGAAAACTCCACACTTCCCAACAAACGTTTACCCGATTTCACCGGACTTTCCACTTCTACATCTTCCGATTGCTCTTCAAGAATGTCCATCAAACGCTCGGTGGCACCAATGGCATTTTGAATTTTGGCATACAATTCGGGAATACTTCCAAAGGATGCTCCAATAAAAACAGTGAACATAATAAACGACATCAATTCATCTAAGGTTAGTTCTCCTGAATCTTTCATCAGAACACCTTGCCAAATCACAAAAACAATGGAGCCGAAAATGCAAAAAATGATAAACGAGACAAAAAATCCTCGCCATAAAGCACCGCGCAAACCTAGTTTCTTCACTTCTTCAGTTACGTTTTTGTAACGAATGATTTCCAAATATTCATTGGCGAATGCTTTTACACTAGCAATTGCCGTTAATGATTCTTCCACAATTGAATTCGACTGAGCCACCTTATCTTGAGCTTCTTTGGAAATCTTTTTGATAAATCTTCCAAAGAAAACAGCCACAATTGCCATTACTGGTATAGTGGCCAACATGATGAAAGCTAGTTTCCAAGAAATGATTGCCAAGAAACTCATTCCAACAATTATCACTATAAATTGACGAATGAATTCAGGAAAAACGGTATTGAATGTTTCTTGAAGTAATGTGATATCCGCACCGATTCTGCTTGTGAGTTCACCTGTTTTATTCTTATTATAAAATGAAATCGGAAGAGTAATTAGTTTACGAAATGCCTCTCTACGAATATCTGTCAATACATTTTCAGTAACAATACTCGTTAAATAAATCCTGAAAAATGAGAAAATAGATTGCAGAGCAAAAACGATGAAAAGTAGAATAACCACCGTGTTTGTATCCGATAAATTGGAAGGGTCAAATCCTGACCCAGTTGAAGTAGAGCCAAATAATTTACCCATTAATAAAGGAAAAGTCATTGCAATCGAGCTTCCAACTATCAAAACCAACAAACTAGTTGAATACAAAACTTTGTAAGGATTTAAATATCTAAGAATTCTCTTAGCCTTATTCCAGCTATCCTTAGTAATTTTTGGCTTATCGCCTTTTTCATCTTTCTTCACAGGTGCAAAAGTACAATCCATTTTGAAGTGATTGCCTTAGAATTTTCAAGAAGAAAAATATTTAACCTAAGAATCGCAGTGATTTCAGTCCAAAAAAAAGGAAAAATGCTCTTTACATTTCGTTCTTATCGTCTCAAAGTGATACTTTTAAGGATTTACTTTATGTTCTTAGCGCCTTTGAGTGAACCTATTAAAAAATACTTCGGCCTTAATCAACAAAAAATATCCAAAAAGTTTTTAAAGTATATTTGCTCTTATCCAAAAAACCACTATTTTTGCAATTCGATTTTAGAAAAACAGTCGAAAACACGAGAATATTATGAAACGTACATTTCAACCATCGCTAAGAAAAAGAAGAAACAAACACGGTTTCCGTGAAAGAATGGCAAGCAAAAACGGACGCAGAGTTTTAGCTGCTCGTAGAGCAAGAGGCCGTAAGAAATTAACCGTTTCTAGCGAGAAAAGACATAAGAGATAATTCAACTTTGAATATCGAAACCCAGGCTTTTGGTCTGGGTTTTTTTATGAATTAATGTTTCAAATATTACCTATATAAAAGCTTTATATAAAATACATAAAATATTATTTTTCAAATAAATATGTTCTTAAAAATAGAAAACACTACTTTTCTCTTTGAATTACTAGACCAACACTTCAAATCATCTATTAATTTTAATGATAACCAAGTATTTATACTTACAGAACCGAGCTTTTATTTGATTCAATATATTAAATCTCCCGAAAAAGAAGAGTTACTCGGTTTTGAGATTCCAAAAACCATAGATTTTAACCAAGCCGCCCACTTTCTACTTATGTATTTAGAAGAACAAATTGAAGCCGGAAACCCCGAATTTGAAAAAGCTTCGAGTGTCCTCACCGACCATTTGATTAGTCAACAAGCAAACCGACATTTTTTTGATGCACATTGAAGAAGGCAAAAGGCAGAAGCCACGAGGTAAGAGGGAAAGTGAATTGGATGGCTGTTTAAAGTTTGCAGAAAACTAACCTAACCATCCTTCGATACGCTCGTGCCTCGCTACTCAGGATGACCGAAAGCAAACAATCTCTTATGTAGCAAGCATTCTGTCGAACCTTCTAACTTTTGAACCTTCTAACTTTCAAACTTTTCAACCTTCTAACTTTCTAAACCAATAAGCTGTAATCTATATTCATATTTGAAAAAAATCTTCATTTACATTGCTATTTTTTATAGTTTTGCTATCCTTAAAAACAAATTGAATTTATGGCCTTAAACATTTATGATTTACTTGGAAATGAAGTGGATTCGTTATTAAATCATACTTCCAAAACCATTACAAAAGAGCAACTTACTTTGCCAGGAGGTGATTTTACTGAGCGTGTTTTCATGCAAACCAATCGCAATCCTCAGGTATTAAGAAGTATCGAATCACTTTATAATCACGGTCGTTTGGGTGGAACAGGTTATGTTTCCATTCTACCCGTTGACCAAGGAATTGAGCATAGTGCTGGTGCTTCTTTTGCTCCAAATCCTGCATATTTTGATCCTGAAAATATCATCAAACTAGCTGTTGAAGGCGGATGCAACGGTGTGGCCACCACTTTTGGAGTATTGGCAGCCAACTCACGTAAATACGCTCATAAAATTCCTTTTATTGTGAAAATCAATCATAACGAATTTCTTTCCTATCCTAATAAGTTTGATCAAATCATGTTTGGTTCTGTGGAGGAAGCATGGAATTTAGGAGCAATGGCAGTGGGTGCAACCATTTATTTTGGCTCGGATGAATCGGCTCGTCAAATTGTAGAAGTAGCACAAGCTTTTGAAAGAGCACACGAATTAGGAATGGCAACTATTCTTTGGTGTTATTTGCGTAATCCAGGCTTCAAAAAAGACGGAATTGATTACCATACCGCAACAGATTTAGCTTCGCAAGCAACACATTTGGGAGTTACCATTCAAGCAGATATCATCAAGCAAAAATTACCTACCAATAATGGAGGCTACAATGCTTTGAAATACGGAAAAACACACGATAAAGTATATTCAGAATTAACAACCGACCACCCTATCGACCTTTGTCGTTACATGGTAGCCAATTGTTACATGGGTAAAATCGGATTGATCAATTCTGGAGGAGAATCGAAAGGTGCTTCTGATTTAGCAGATGCAGTTAAAACGGCCATCATTAACAAACGAGCTGGAGGTCATGGTTTAATATCAGGACGTAAAGCGTTCCAAAAACCGATGAAAGAAGGAATCAGTTTATTGAATGCCATTCAGGATGTTTATTTAGATAAGAAAATCTCGATCGCTTAATCCATTTTCTTAGATTTTAAATTTTTAATTTTTCATTATTAATTCTCTTAATTTATGGGTTGGTTTAAAAGAGTACAAGAAGGAATAACAACAGATACCAAAGACAAGAAGGAAACTCCTGAAGGTTTATGGTATAAATGTGAAGAATGCGCGGCTGTGGTTACTTCCGAAGATCATGCAAAAAGCCTATGGGTTTGTGATAAATGCGGATACCACGAAAAGCTAAGTGCAGAGAAATATTTTGAAGTTTTATTCGATGCAAACAAATTCACAGAATTCAATGCAAATATGACATCGGGCGATCCATTGGTTTTTACCGATACCAAAAATTACAAAGACAGAATCAAGGATACCATTTCTAAAACAGGATTGAAAGATGCTATTCGCACAGGATTTGGAAAAATTCATGGCGAACCAGTGGTAATTGCCTGTATGGATTTTGCTTTTATTGGTGGTTCAATGGGATCTGTGGTGGGAGAGAAAATTGCTCGCGCAGTGGACAAAGCCATTGAAAAAAAATGTGCTTTGATTATCGTTTCCAAATCAGGTGGAGCAAGAATGATGGAAGCTGGACACTCATTAATGCAAATGGCAAAAACTTCGGCAAAATTGGGACAATTAGCTGATATGGGATTACCTTACATCTCACTTCTCACCGACCCAACTACAGGTGGAGTTACCGCTTCGTATGCGATGTTGGGCGATATAAATGTGGCCGAACCCAAAGCTTTGATTGCTTTTGCAGGTCCGCGTGTGGTAAAAGAAACGATCGGAAAAGATCTTCCTGAAGGATTCCAAACCTCTGAATTCGTGCTAGAACACGGATTTATCGACTATATCGTTGAGCGTAAGGATTTGAAGCAACAATTGGCTCAATCCATTAAATTCTTTAAATAATTGTAAATTTATTAAGGTCTGTTGTGATAATCGGATAAATCTTTATCTTTGCGACCTTATTTAAAAGTAGAAATATGCATTTGACGAAAGAAGAGATTACAAAAGTGGTTACAAAACATGCCGGAAACGCTAAGAATACCGGTCACACTCACGCACAAGTTGCATTGTACACTGAGCGTATTAATCATTTGACTGAGCACTTGAAAGTGAACAAAGGAGATAAAGCTACTATGCGTTCATTGGTTTTAATGGTAGGTAGACGTAAAAGTTTATTAGACTACGTTAAAGCAAAAGACGTTGTAAAATACCGCGAATTAATCAAGGAACTAAACATCCGTAAGTAATCGCAACTATTTATTAAAGGGGAGGCAATCGTTAGTAACGGTTGCCTTTCGTTTTTATATGGTTCAAGTAAATGAGTAAATAATCAAGAAGTACAAATAAAAACGCCCTCGTAAAGGTTACGCAGGGAATCAGAAGAAGAAGTCAAAAAAAGAAGAAAAATGAAACCAACCGGAATTAGAAAAACAATCGAATGCGCTGATGGAAAATCCATCACCATTGAATCAGGCATCCTTGCTAAACAAGCAGACGGAGCCGTTGTGGTTCGCCAAGGCGATACCATGCTTTTAGCAACCGTATGTGCTAACAAAGATGCAAAAGACGGAGTGGATTTTATGCCACTTACAGTTGAATACAAAGAGAAATTCTCCTCTGTAGGAAAATTTCCAGGTGGATTTTTTAAGCGTGAAGCTCGTCCATCCGATTATGAAATCCTTACTTGTCGTTTGATTGACCGTGCACTTCGCCCGTTATTTCCAGATGATTTTCATGCCGACACTCAAGTAATCGTTACACTTATTTCTGGTGGAGATAATATTTTACCAGATGCTTTGGCTTGTTTAGCTGCATCAGCTGCATTGGCAGTTTCTGATGTTCCTTTCAACGGACCAGTGAGTGAAGTTCGTGTGGCTCGTATCGATGGGAAATTCGTTATGAATCCTTTCAAAGATGAATTAGAAAGAGCAGATTTCGAAATCATGGTAGCAGGATCGGAGAAAGACATCAACATGGTAGAAGGTGAATGTAGCGAAGTAGGCGAAGATGTAATGTTAGAAGCCATTAAAATCGCTCATGATGAGATTAAAAGACATTGCCGTATTCAATCTGAATTAGCTGTTTTATCAGTGAAAGGAATGAAGAAACGTGAATATTGCCATGAAATACACGATGAAAATCTTCGCAAAAAAGTTTGGTCTGAGACTTATGATAAGTGTTATGTAATTGCTAAAGGCGGAGGAGGAAAAGAAATTCGTGGTGCTGGCTTTGCTGCATTATTAGATGAATTCTGTTCGCAGTATACAGATGAAGAATTGGCTACGCGTAAGGGAATGATTAAAACGTATTACCACGATGTGGAGAAAGAAGCAATGCGCAGAATGATTTTGGATGAAGGAATTCGTTTGGATGGAAGAAAAACAAATGAAATTCGTCCGATTTGGAGTGAAGTTGATTACATTCCAGGAGCGCATGGTTCGGCTGTATTTACACGTGGAGAAACTCAATCACTAACCACATTGACTCTAGGAACTAAATTGGATGAACAATCAATTGATGGACCTATTCACAGTGGCTCACAAAAATTCACTTTGCATTATAATTTCCCTCCATTTTCTACCGGTGAAGCTCGTCCGATGAGAGGAACCAGCCGTAGAGAAATTGGTCACGGAAATTTAGCTATGCGTGGATTAAAGCAAGTTCTTCCATCATTAGAAGAAAATCCATATACAATGAGAATTGTATCTGATATTTTAGAATCTAATGGATCGTCATCTATGGCAACCGTTTGTGCTGGAACATTAGCCTTAATGGATGGTGGTATCAAAATCAAGCGTCCAGTATCTGGAATTGCAATGGGATTGATCACTGATAAGAGCGGAAAATTTGCCGTACTTTCTGATATTTTAGGAGACGAAGATCACTTGGGTGATATGGATTTTAAAGTTACCGGAACAGAAAACGGAATCACCGCTTGTCAAATGGACATTAAGGTTGACGGACTTTCTTACGATGTTTTAAAACAAGCATTGGAGCAAGCGCGTCAAGGACGTTTACATATTTTGGGAGAGATGATGAAAACCATTTCTAAACCGAATGAAGATTACAAACCACAAGCCCCGAGAATCGTTTATTTAGAGGTTCCTCAAGATGTGATTGGTGCCATCATCGGCCCTGGTGGAAAAATCATTCAGGAGATCCAAAAAACTACAGGAGCAACGATTAGTATTACTGAGGTAGATAATGTAGGACGTGTAGAAATTGCATCGAATAATAAAGAAAGTTTAGATGCTGCTTTATTGCGTGTGAACAATATCGCTTTCCCTCCATTGGTAGAAGCAGGAGCTATCTACAAAGGAAAGGTAAAAAATATTCAATCTTTTGGAGCGTTTGTAGAAATTCTTCCAGGAACGGATGGTTTATTACACATCTCGGAAATTGAACACCGCAGATTAGAAAAAGTAGAAGACGCATTAAAATTAGGAGATGAAGTAGAATTCAAAGTGATTGGAAAAGATCCTAAGAATAATAAGTGGAAGCTTTCTAGAAAAGTGTTGTTACCGAAACCTGAGAATGCACAGTAAGATAAAAGAGCATAAATAAATGAACATAGACTGGAAAGTCGATATAATCCCTACCCTTTCGGTGGGGATTTTTTTTATCAGATACTACTTTTTGAATGCTAACTCAATCCTCCCCTATCTTAGGAGAAGTGTCCGCAGGACGGAGGGGGTCAATCCTCCCCTTATAATCACTTCGCTTATTAGAAAAATTCCTAGGGGAGCCTACCTGTCGGCAGACAGGGTGAGGAGTCTTCGAGACGGAGGGGTTTAATTGTATCACTTTTTCTTTAAAATCGAATCAAATCAAATCAATTATCGTATCATTTTATTCGAATAATCGTATCAAATCATATCATATTTGAATTAAACTCCTATCTTTGAAAAATGGAAACCAAGATTCATACTTTATTATTAAATCTCGATTGGGAATTATTAAGCTCTATCCGTCAATTGGATAAGGTTGATTATTCATGGATGGAAATTACTAAAAGGGAAGTGAAAACCCTAAAACAATTAAAATCCATTGCCACGGTTCAATCGGTAGGTGCCTCCACCCGAATTGAAGGTTCAAAAATGAGCGATGATGAGGTAGAAGACTTTCTGAAAGCAATTGATATTACGCGATTAGAAGATCGCGATTCTCAAGAAGTGGCTGGCTATTTTGATGTATTGGAATTGATCAATGATTCACATGATACGATTGATATAACTGAAAGTGGCTTGAAGAATTTGCATAATCAACTATTGAAATATTGCTTGAAAGATAAATGGCATAAAGGAAAATACAAGCAACATAGCAATGCGGTGGAAGCGAATTTTGCCAACGGAACAAAACAAATTATTTTTCAAACTACTCCACCCAGTTTTGAAACCGAAGATGCCATGCGTTCATTGGTGGAATGGTATAATCAAGATAATATCACACATCCATTGGTAAAAGCGGCTTTGTTTTCGTATGAGTTCGTTTCTATTCATCCGTTTCAAGATGGAAATGGAAGATTGAGTCGTTTACTTTTGAATTTGTTGTTACTTCAAAACGGTTATGCATGGATAAAATACCTCAGTATCGAGCATGAAATTGAAAAAAGGAAAACGGAATATTATCGTGTTTTAAGAGGATGTCAATCACAACGTCCAAATGAAAATATTACCGAATGGATTAAATTTATTTTCGATATTGTAGAAAAAACTTCTGTAGAATTATTAGAAAAATTGAAACAAACCGAAGAAAATATCAAACTTTCTGCCAGTGAAAAATCAATATTGCTTTATATAAAATTGCATCCCGGAAGTAAATCGGGTGAAATGGCAAACGCGTTGAAAATACCGAACCCAACCGTAAAAAGGAAATTGACACAAATGGTAAATAAAAACCTTATCGAAAAACTGGGTGCCGGAGCTGGAACCAATTATACAGTGAAGTAATTGGAAAAGATCCTAAGAATAATAAGTGGAAGTTGAGTAGAAAAGTGCTTTTACCAAAACCGGAGAATGCGCAATAAGACAAAGAGATTTAAAAGACATAAGTAGTAAGACAAATCTTCACCCTTTCGGTGGGGATTACTCCCTATGG
>JBIPLT010000416.1:0-2653 GCA_044368255.1 Flavobacteriales bacterium | reverse complement strand
TCGAGCGAGCACCACGAGCCGTGTAGTTGAAGGCTTCATCGTAAACGGACTCGCCATTTTTGCCCGTGTAATAAGCGCCGCGTTGCACACTGGTGTAGGCGGGCATTGATAAATTTCCGGTGGCGATGCGCTTGTTGTTGATGTAAGTAGCGTAGGCCAAGCTAGGTGTATTAACGGAATTAACAACTTTAGCACTGCCCACCGCAGCTGCTTTCCAACCAGCGAAATCGCTGAAAATCCAGTCGTAGTCATTTTGACTGAAATTCTCGCGAAGGTACTCGAGGTCGAGGTTGACCGTCACCATGCCGCTATCAAATGGGACCAGCGTGAGGCTCGGGGTCAGATTGATATTTTTGCGAAATTCAAAACGGCGTTCGCCCTGGGTGTCTTCCCAAGCTCCGACAATCCGAAAAGCCGCTTTCTTAGAGAGCGGCACATTGATGTCGGCCGTGAATTTCTGGCCGCTATTGTCGTTAATCGCGTACTTGAAAAGCGCGGGAATCTTAGCAAAGGAAGGCTGCTTCGTGACGTAATTGACCACGCCGCCGGGATAACCTTGGCCGAAAAAGACCGCCGCGGGACCTTTCACGATTTCAACGCGATCTACGTTATCCATGTTGTAGGAAATGTAGCGGAAAATGCCGTTGCGCATGAGCGTATTGACCGGGAAACCACGCATCGTGAAACCGCCTTGCGGCGTAGCTTCATTACCGGGACGACGCATCGCATAGCGGGTATCGCCCGAAGCCGCCGCCGTGTAGCGCAATAAATCCATCAAGGAGCGACTATTGGTGTCGTCGATGAATTCACGTGAGACCACCGAGATGTTCATCGGTACTTTCTGAATCTCCATACCAATACGCGTCGCCGTGGCTGCGTTGGTCTTGAGGTAGCCGTAATCCTTGTCACTCGTGACGCCGAACGCGGTCATCACCAGCGCCGTATCATCCGTGGCCAACGTAGACTTGACCGGAGCGGCCACGCCAGAGCTCGAGGACGGGGCGGCACTTGAAGTCGTCGCCACAGCGGGAGCTGGCGATGCGGGAACCGCAGGCTGGGTCTGACGCAGACGGGCATTTTCGCTACGCAGCGCCGCATTTTCTTCCATCAACTTTTTGAGCAGGTCGGACTCAGCGCCGCGGCTAGTGGCAACAGTGAGCGCGAGTAATATCGCGCAACAGACAACGAAGGGATTCCCAAATCGGGAAACGCGTGGATGCGGAGGTATCTTCATGGGTATGTAGGTGGGGTTGTGACTTAACAAAAAAAGGGGGATTAGACTAAAGTAGTTGCCCTGAAAAATTTTAGGGATGCTGAGAGGCGGGGCCGGGGGTTCAGCAGCTCGAAGATAAACTTGTTGTAGTACAAAATGAGACTTGCACGAAGATGTCGCTGACCAATCATTGGAAGCGTTCCAATTCATGCCGAACACGACCTTAGACGCGTTAGCTAAAGCCTGCGGTGTATCTCGGGCTTCAGCTTCTCGCGCGCTTTCAGGCCATCCCAACGTGAGTAAGGCCATGCGTGAACGAGTCACCGCCATGGCGGAAGAGCGCGGTTATCACAGAAACCACTTGGTCAGCACGATCATGGGGCGCGTGCGCGGAGGACGCACCCAGCATTTTTTAGGCAATATCGCCTTCGTGCACATCGCATCCGCTCGGCAAACGGAACTGAACCCCATGCAACGCCAGATCGTGAATGCCGCCCAAGCGTGCGCACACGCCATGGGTTATAATCTTAGTTTTTTCACTTTGGGATATAATCGCGGCGCCCCAAACCCAAAAGCTTTGGCGCGCATACTGTTGGCTCGTGGAATACTAGGGGTTATATTTCTCCAGCCCGATTGGAACAATGCGACAGCAGGGTTCCCTTGGGAAAAGTTCGCCACCATTCAGATCGACTATGATTCAACCAAGATAGCCCATCACACCATTTCGCTCGACCACTACTTCACGTTAATTGGAGCACTCGACCGCATAAAATCTCTGGGTTACAAGAAACTTGGTCTTTTCATCGAACACTATAAAGACGCAAGAATTGGGTATAAATGGACCTCCGCCTTTCGCTCCTTTCAAGAAAACCAAGGCGGCATCGGAGCCATGCCCGTACTTAGGGCTGAAACCATCACCAAAACACATTTTCTTAATTGGTATCAGACACACCGACCGGACTTAATCGTAGGGCATATGGATCAAGCCCTGATATGGCTGCAAGAAAGCGGCCTAAAATCGCCCGAGCATATTGGTTTTTTCAACTTAAACTGGAACGAGCGGACGCTGCCTTGCGCCGGCCTCGATCTGAAGCCTGAACAATTCAGCGTCGTCGCGGTAGAGACCTTAGCCGCCCAAATCCATCGTAACGAACGTGGACTTCCCATGGATCCGCGCACCGTGATGATCAGCGGACGTTGGGTCGACGGACCAACTTTATTAACCCTTTGATTTTTTGTGCTTTTAAAAATCACAAAGGACTTCCCGAAAAGAAGACTTCCTAGCCTTATTCGATAAGCGGCCAAAAAAAGAATAATTTCTCCGCGCCGGAAATCCTTTCCCAACGTCTCCCCGCTTCGCATCTCAGCATTCCCCTACCCCATGCTCCCTTTTGCCCTAACCATTTTCACCGGCGCTTTTCTGCTATTCCAAGTTCAACC
>JBIPLT010000356.1:0-2667 GCA_044368255.1 Flavobacteriales bacterium | reverse complement strand
TTGAAAATGATGAATTAATACCAAACCATTCGTTATTGTTTCATCCGTGTTTTTAGCTTCTACGGCGCTCCAAAAATCAGATTCAATTAACTCTTTATTCTGAGAAAAAGTATTGCTTGATAACGCAATCAAGAATAATGCTGCGAGCCATTTCATAACTAATCTTGTGATAATCTTTCTACTTCTATTACTTCCGAACGTTCCATCAAAACCTCGTACTCATCATCACTCGGATCAATTACCTCTCCAGGCATAAAGATTTGCATCGCCGCGATTAGTTCGTTCATTTTTATTTCTTCCTCACTCCCGGCAAAACCTTGAAAAAGATTTGAGCTAACTAGTCTGCCCATTTTATAAATAGTCTTAAAATACCTGCCGCTACGAACATCATAAAGGATTCCCCAACCATCTCGGTAACCATTGGAAAACATTCCAATATAGAGCGTTCCATCAGGCTCTAGAAAACTTCCAAAGCCATGGATGTATCCTTTACTAAATTGTCCTTCAAAGATAACACCATTGTCATATTTGTAGCGGGAATAATGGTCATAGCAATCACCAAATGAACAAGCCCCTTTTTTAAAACCGTAGGTTCCTTCCATCAAATCAACTACAAAAGCTTCCTGCATATATTTTTGCATGTCTGCATATCGAATCCAGATAAATCCATTGTCGCCAAAATACTGACCATAAGAATTCATGACTTCGAAACTGCCTCCAAACTTATTGTCATCATAGCCCACAATGCACATGGCATGGCCACCAACAAGTCTTTCTCCCGGAGCTGTAACCCACAAACCACTACTTCCAATTTTAGAAAAAGATGGCGTTGTTTGTACTCCGATGGAAATAACTTTTCCGTTGTTTAAGGTGGTTTTTAGGGTGTTTGTCAAATTAGTTCGGTCTTGCAAGACATAATAGTCTGTAATTGAGTAGATGTAAGATAAAGCAATTGTAAATTCATCAATAGCTGAGACTGCATTACAAGATAGCCAAGGAACAGAAATGTAAGGTTTAACACCAAATTGAATTAGCACCTCCATTGCATCTGACATCATTGTACCTCTTTGGCACCAACCATCATTGTAGTTTCTGATCATAGCATAAATAAAGTTGGGGTCCATTGCCCGTGCTGATTTTCTTCGGTAATCGGTTTCACCCATCATGATATTTTGCTGAGTAGAAACTTGAGCATATGCCGTTGCCCAGCCCACACACGTGGCAACTTGCCCTTGGTTTTGTACAGGAGGGCAGTAAGCTCTATATGATATTCTTTCTGGCAAGTAGCTTCCTGCATAACCCTGATCTTTTTCAGGAAAATACTCTTTTAAGTTATGATAATTCAATGTGTCAAAAATGATCCCTTGAGAGAGACCGCATTGCAAAAACATGATTGCAGTTAGAGAAAGTAAAATGTTTTTTTTCATTTTATTGATTTTAAATTTTAACGAATAATATAAATCTCATATTCTCCATTCGGAAAGAATTTAATCACTTTATTATTTATACGATAATAACGATAGCGGTTAGACAGAAAAATTCTGTCCGCTATTAAATGCAATTCTTCTTCTCTTATTTCGAGTTCAAAATTCTTCAGTGCTGCAAAATGAATAATCTCGTCTTCTTCTCCACCTTTTATTTTGAATCTGAAAAAGGACTTATCATCAATTGTAGTATTATAAAATTGCAAGACTTGAGTTTTAAGGATTTTGAATAAAGTGTCGCTATCTCTTGCATTGAAGTTTTTATTAAAAAAAGGAGCTACTAGATCAATATCGAAATTATTCAATGAATCCAATGCGCTATTCATTTCTTTTAATGGAATAGAAGCATATTTTGGATAAAATAAGTTTAGGTTTTTTTTTGCAATTGGGCATTCTAATTCAATTGATTGCCAAGTTTGCATCGCTTTTTTAGTATCTCCTTCGGCGTGGGTGATTATTCCGAGTAAAGTTTGGGATTGAATTAAACCCAGTTTTTGAGCTTTTTTCACACAATACAGAGCTTCATCAAAATCATTGAGCAAAAATGCAATAACACCAAGATTGAGAGTGGCAATTGGATAATTTCGGCTTGCTGCCTTATCGAAGTGCTCACGGGCTTCTTTTAATAATTTTTTTGGATCATCGTAAATTCCACGATGTAGTTTATTGTCATCTAATGCTGATTCCGTATCAAGAAAAAGAGGTAGAATATACTTCTGTAAAGAAGAATCCGCCTCAATAGCGAGCATGGTTAACGCCACGCCACAATTGTTGTAAATATCACTACTTTCGAATCCTTCAATTAAAATTATCCCATATAGCCGTTTGGCCATTTTATACTTGCCTCCAGCAATTGCGAGGTTGGCAGCATCATAGATTTTGGAAAGCACCTTCATTCGATTTCCTGCTGCTCGGGCAATCAATTTTCGTTCTTCTAGAGCAGGATAGCCTTGCAAATTAGTCGGTAGATTAAACTCTTTGTAAATGGCATCTAAAACAGCAGGCCCTATCTCAGTAGTATTGTATCCCGCCATGTGAGCATAAAAAGCAGCATGTTCATCAGCTTGCCGCTCAAACACATTACTGTAAAGCGAATCTTTAATTGTTTTTAGGCTCTTCTTTAGTTGCTTGTCCGCATAACCTGACCCAAGGCTTTCAATATAATCAGTCTGTTTTAGAAAGA
>JBIPLT010000449.1:0-2678 GCA_044368255.1 Flavobacteriales bacterium | reverse complement strand
TGTGGCGGTGGTGTCAGTGTGGTTTAGAGAGGAAGACGAGCGAAGCTGTAGAGATGACACTAGCAGTCAGATGGGAAATTTGAAAAAAAGACCCCCGATAGGAATAGAGGGGGTGTACGACGAAAATTCAGATTACAGGGGGAAAAAGACCAATAGGATGGAAAAAAACATAAAGTATATTGACTGCTACTCAGTCATATTTCATCGGACAGCTGCCGGAAGCATGCCATTTTGTAGCCAGGAAGCTGCTCTGCAAGCTCATACTCTCGTTGCTCCTGCCCCGCCCACCACACCTTCACCATAAATCCCTTCCTCTCCCTACTCCCACCGCATCTGCCCAGAAATTGTGACGCGTGACCCGTTGTTTTTACCACTGGGTAGTAAAACAGCAGCGTCATCCCCGGCTCATATACATGAGTGGTCTCCCTGATGATGAGCCTCCGAAGGATGGCTGGCCTGCTGCTCCTTGTAGTAACAGCCTAGGGTTGGTCTCAGTGCCAGATGACGATTGTTTTATCGTGGCAATGTTAACTGCAGCGGGTGTCGTGGAACGCATTCACAAAGACAATCCCTCAAACGAGGAAAAGCAGATTTGGAGTGCTGCGAATGCCACGGTAATCAACCGGGTTCGACAAGAAATGGCTTCTGTCATTTTCACCATCCACACAGGTGCAACACAAGCATGGGGAGAAGAAGCCATGAACAAGCTTTTCGGCGACTTGCACTTCAACAAGAATCGTTGGAGAAAGATTGTTGCTCAAGATCAAGGACACAACCCAAGGCAACCAGGCACGTGGGGGGGTGACATTGAAATGGCTGTGGTAGCGTGGCTGCTTCAAGTCAACCTGCACGTGTTGACCCGTACTGATGAGTCGGCCCTCGACAAGAGGTCGGTTAGGTCCTTTCACTGCGACGGCTCAGCAAAAATGTTTTTACAGTTGACTGGAAACATGCAGCCCAACTTTGTGACAGTCGACGTCCCACAACTCGTTGAGGATGTCAAGTCACCTTGCTTTTTCGAGATCCTGGGTTTTTCTGCGCGGGATTTTGATGTGCTGGACGAGAAACTCGACATTGTCATTGCAAAAGATCAGCTGCAAGGAAAGGTTGGTTCCACAACAGTGCGACCAAATGTTTTTGTCCTGTACAATGGGGTGAATCACTTTGATGCCATGTTGTGCCGACCCTGAAAGTCCGCTTAGAGGTGGTGCACCAACAGTCACCACAAACTCCCTTCAGAGAACAGTGCTGCCCAGATTTTGCTTTCGCGCGAGCCCGATGCTGAAATGGTGGAGGCAAAACAAGGCACACTCAACATCACACACGCTGCCCGAGGGTGTCATGCTGGTGTGAAAATCAGCATTTTCATTTTTTAATTTTAAAATGCGATGGTGCTCGAATTCCAGCAATATTAAGGTACTTCACATTATTCAGTTGTAATAGTCAGGTAGCTCCTCTACAAGCTCATCCTCTTGTTGCTCCTGCAAGGAGGGATCAACGGTCCCTTCACTTCAGGGCGCAAGACTCTCACCGAGGCCCATACCAGCAGGCGTATTTGCGCACACCTGAGAATGTCGGGCGGGAAGGCCAGCGGCAATCAAGCGGTTCAATATACTGGCAACGACGCCGGCGAGGGGAGTGTTGTAGTAAGTCGGGCCATGTGCCTCCCTGCGGCCAAGCAGGCTCGGGGAAAGGGGAAAACAGTCGGTCTTCTTCGGCAAGGGCTAAAATTTAGTCTGAAATCAGGCAGAAAAAAGGAAAAACAACCGCACTTGTTGACTTTCGAGGTGCTGTTTTCAAAAAACAAACGACGTTCGTCACGCGTCACAATGGGCAGACGCGGTGGGAGTAGGGAGAGGAAGGGATTTATGGTGAAGGTGTGGTGGGCGGGGCAGCAGCAACAAGAGGATGAGCTTGTAGAGGAGCTTCCTGACTGTTACATCTGAATAATGTGATGATGCCTTGGTTTATTTATCGGTGGTACTTTTTGAAATTTCCTATCCATTTTCTTTCCAAGGGTATACAGGAGGTGTATACATGCACATACACACTACCTGTAATACTTGAACCACACACATGCTACAAACAAAGAAACTACTGCAAGCACAGCACTACACTTTTTCCTGTCTTACTTCAACCAATCTTGTTCTCTGGGTTTGCAAACAGACCAATAGTCGGGGGAACCAACATAAACTCCATTGATGAATGGCATCGTGATTTTTGAATTTTGACATTAAATTCGATGGTGCTGTTCAAATAAGTACTGGCTGCTGAGATGAAGATGCGTTGAGATCAAGATACGTGGGCACTGCCGAAGGTCCAAGGACGACTTGCAGCACTCCTGCAAAGCTCTCTGTCCCGTGTGGTCCAACCGCGTCGCTCAGCCCAGTCAGTCTGACAACTAGTCCTCCTCCTCCTCCTCCTCCTCCTCACACTGGTCAAAATCCTCCTCCTCCTCCTCGTCCTCAACCTCGTCAAAACCCTCCAAACGAAGACCTTCGGCTGGGCCACACCACGAATCACGAAGCTTCCCTTGCCCGACAGTGACGATGTAATTGCAGCTGAGATCGAGGTGAGTCAGTGCTGTGCACTGTGTCAGCACTCTTGCAAGCCTCGCTACCCCCCCGTTCTGCAAGCCTTCGCCCTCAACGAGAGCATGAGCTTGTAGAGCAGCTTCC
>JBIPLT010000355.1:0-2686 GCA_044368255.1 Flavobacteriales bacterium | reverse complement strand
GCTTCAGTTCTTCCAGTGAAATTTCCATTATCATCTTCTTGTTGACGGAAAGTAATACTAAAGGCGTTTTCACGATTGTAGACATTGTAAACCGAAATATTCCAAGATGATTCGTAAGATCTTTTTTCTTTCATTTGAGCATTCTTGATTGCTGGAATTTCATCACTACTGAGTAAAGTAGGCTTCACATTTTTATATTTTTTCTTAGCATCTAAAGTGATAGAAATATCTCCACGATGATAAGCTGGCATTCTATAATTATTTCTACCGCTGTAATAAGATACCACTTCACCATCTATTTCATATCGGCTACTTGGGAAAGTAATAGCGTTTCCTGTGGCATAAACCCATGTTGCGGACGCCTTTAAACGTTCAGTAAATTTATAGGTGGCCACAATAGAAATATTATGTCTGCGATCATTCTTTACAAAATAGGGTTCGTTATTATTTATTCCTTCAATATCACGCAATGTTTTTGCCCAAGTATATCCAATCCATCCTGTCAATTTTCCTTCGTTTTTCATGACTAAAAATTCAGCCCCATAACTCCAACCTTTACCCACTAATAATTCTCGCTCGATGGCTTCATTAAAAGTTAGGTTAGCAGAATCACGATAATCGATTTGGTTTTGCATCCATTTATAATATGTTTCTACAGAAACTTCATAACCTTTTGGGAAATTATGAAACCATCCAAGTGCAGCTTGATCTGAAATTTGGGGTTTTAAATTTAAACCACTGGTCAACCATGTATCGGTTGGTAAAGAAGAAGCAGAATTGCTTACTTGATGAATATATTGGTAAGTATGATCCCAAGAACCTTTCAAGGATGAGTTTTCATTTAATGCATAGGATAAAGCGACACGAGGTTCTGGTCCAATATACGTTTTGATTGGGTCAAAATTCTGATAAGTAATGGTATCAAAGACGGTATAGTTATCTGCGCCAAGGATAAATTCTTTTCCGCTTCCAATGGCGTTGTACATACTTACACGTAACCCGTAACGAATAGAAAGAGTATTAGAAAAATCATATTTATGATCAATATAAATGGCGTTTTCCAATGAATGTTTTTTATCCACTTTTCCAGCATTGAAGATGGCTTCAGCCGACAGAGGTATAAATTCTCCCGGATTAAAAATATGATAAATGGATTGAGCCCCAAAATAAATAGTGCTTTTTGGATTGTAGTAATAAGAATAATCTGCTTTTAGACCCACGTCATTAATCCCAGATTTTACTTTGAAATTTTGTGTTTCGGATAAATTAATTCTAATTCCATAATCGAAGTTACTATAAATAAATGTGATGTTGGAGAATAGTTTTTGATTGTAAACATGGTTCCAACGAAGAGTTCCGGTTGCATTTCCCCAATTAAAGCCAAATAATCCAGCTAAACCTAAAACATCTCGTCCAAAATAACCCGAAGCATATAAACGATCTTTGTCACTTAATTGATAATTGGCTTTCACATTAAAGTCGTAAAAATAAAGTTGATTATTTTTTAAATCTTCGTTCTTTGAAAGTTTCAAAAATAAATCGGCATAAGTTCTTCTTCCGGAAATAATAAACGATCCTTTTCCTTTGTCAATTGGCGCTTCTAATGTCAATCTGCTTGAAATAATTCCCAATCCACCAGAACCCGAGAATTTTTTAGAATTTCCATCTTTCATTCGCACATCGAGTAGGGCAGAGAGCCTTCCTCCATATTTTGCAGGAATTCCTCCTTTATAAATATCAATATCTTTTACTGCATCTGGATTAAAAACCGAAAAGAAACCAAATAAATGTGCGGCATTATAAACAGTGGCTTCGTCTAATAATATTAAGTTTTGATCACTTCCACCACCGCGCACATTAAAACCAGCATTTCCATCACCTGCGCTCTGGATTCCGGGCATAAGTTGAATAGTTTTTAAAAGATCTACTTCGCCAAAAAGCGCTGGTAATTCTTTAACTTTTTTCATGTCCATTTTCACCATGCTAATATTTTTCTCTTGAGTAGTTTCTTTTTTCTCATCTATCACAACTACTTCTTCTAGTTGGATATCTGATGTTCCTAATTCAAGGTTGAGGGTGATATTTTTAGTTAATTCTACTTTCTGAATATTATCGGCATATCCCAAGGAGGAAAATTTAATCTCATAAATACCTGATGTTAGAGTAATGGAATAAAAACCATATTCATTGGCAGAAGCGCCCTTTTGAAGGGTGGGAATATAAATGGTGGCTCCGATTATTTCCTCACCGGTTTTAGCGTCCTTGATTCGTCCGCTTAGGGTGAATTTTTCTTGTGAAAAGCTAGTAATTGAAAAGCTAATTAATAAAATGGAAAAAATGAATTTCATAGCTATAAATTAATGTTTATACAAATGTAGGATGGATTTTGTTAGTGCCAGTCTCTTAAATGGTTTTTAAAGGTTAAAAATCGGTTAAGAGGGTGAATTTTGCTATGAATGGCTAAATAGTTTGGCAGCTTAATTAAGTGTAAAATCAAAACATTAGAATGTTATAGAAGTATTGATATCTAAATTTAATCTAAAATTAATCTTGCTTGAAAATTTGTTTTACCAACTAAAGAGTATTTTTTGTATAGATAATTTTCAGGTGATAAATTCCTTTTGCAAAGTTATTGGCAGAAACATAAATACATTTTACATAATTAAATTTTGTCAAAAAAATTTAG
>JBIPLT010000439.1:0-2687 GCA_044368255.1 Flavobacteriales bacterium | reverse complement strand
ACCAACCCCTCAAATCTCTCCACCCCTTTCACTTTCATCCGTCATCTCCACATTATACTTTGTACATAAACATCATCATCAGAAAAAAATGCTAATTATTAACTTGAAATTAATATCCGGTAAATATGCTCAAAAAAACGAAATATCAGGTTAACATTAAAAAATCTCGAGTTAACAATAAAATATCGAATGACATTTATTAATCCCATATTTTTCAAGATTTACCCCAAAAAAAGTGTATTTACTCGACATAAAATTCCATTAACTTGAAATTTTTTTCAGGTTTACAGCAAATAAATTTGCAGTTAATGAAACTTTATTTGGGATAAATCATGAAAAATATGGGATTAATTTTTGTCATTCGATATTTTATTGTTAACTCGAAATTATTATAGAGGAAACTTGAAATAAATATCCAGTAAATATATTTTAATTTCAAGTAAAAAAAACTAAAGTTCAGTTTACATCTCAAACAATTTCGAGTTAACCCCATAAATCCTTTCGTTTACTCGAAATTGTGGCTCATTTACTTGAAAGTACTAGCGTGAAACATGAAAAAATATCGGTAAACTTGACGTCCCCTTGTGATTGGTACAGGTTTCCTTTGACATTTAATTCAAAAAACCAATTAAGTTAGCTCGAGGATCTGCAACTAACAACGTGTCGCTGATACCTAGTAATGTGGTGCCACAACAGAAACTGAATAGACCCTTGCTTCGTCAGGTGCTGCTGTGTCGACCATGAGCGATTGACGTCGTCTGAATAGAGCTTTGATGCTAAACAGAACCTTAATAGTGCCTAATATAGTCTTCGATCATAGCAGACTGTGCAGGTCTGAAACTCGTACACCCATACGACTTGGTGCTGAGTTCCCACTAGTACGGCTGAGAATATGCCTGTGTCAATAAGAATATTAAAAAAAACGTATTTAGAGTTATTCTTCAGGTGTCAGTATCTGTAATTTTGTACTGGTAAAGCAAGTGAAGTGGGGCTCTGCGCTCTTCAGGTGCCAGTATTTGTACTTTTGTACTAGTAAAGCAAGTAAAACTGAGTACCACGTAGTCCGTGTCCTCCAAAGTACGGGGGAAGCAGCCCAGATTGAGTTGATGTCGCCTTTCTTGAAAGTGCGTAGCTGCCCCTTCTTCTCGTCCTGCTTGATGGGATTGAGAGTCTCCTATGAAACCCTGAAACCAGTCATCGACACAGCGGTTGGTGTGTGTGTGTGCGCGCTCGCGCGCGTTTTTCCCTCCCTGCAGTTGTGCAGAGGAGCCGTGAGCGCTTTTGCATTCTTATGCCTGGCTTGCGATTAAGGGTGGATGCGTGCATTGCTGGATGAATCTAGGATCGTGTGAAGAGAAAGAATGTATGACTGTATGCTGAATCTAGGATCGTGTGAAAAGAAATGAATCTAGGATCGTGTGAAAAGAAAGAGTGCATGACTGTATCATGAAAGCATAGCACCTTGGTTGCGAGCTCAAACTTCTTACTAGTCCACTTCGGAATCTCGCAGTTTAGCGCCCCGGTATGTGTCTCTCGAAAAGAGGAAGGTCGTGCCAGCTGTGTGTGTTGTGTGATGCAAAGTCAGCTTTCGATCAGGGCAACACCATTGCAAAAATGATAAGTCGTCAAAAACAGAAGAAACACTCGATGTGTGCAAAGGAAAATAGGCGCATACAGCAAGTGGTGCTCGCCGACGTCCGTGTCCTTGGCAAAGTAGCGAGCCTCCGATGTGTCAGCTGTGCCAGTTCCTTCTGTTTCAATATTCTTTTGCGTCTTGACATGACACATGCGGATTTGTCCCCATCGCCAGCACCGTCCCTCAGTCTGATGCCAGCACAAGGCGCCCTGTATTTCCGCTGCACCGGCCATCAGGTCTTCTGGGGCAAGGTCCGTCGCAGCGCCCAAGAGGCCCCCTGCACACGCGCCTTTCCCTCCTTCACACGCTCCTTTTTCAAATTTTTGATTCAAATTTTTGAGAGAACAAATTTTTTTTCTTCTCCACACACTGCTTCACCCCCCTTTCCCCCTTTCCCAGGGGAAAGGGGGATGAAGCAGTGTGTGAAACAACATAGGTTTTGGACATGTCCCTATGTAACTAGCTAACTAATTAACTAACTAACTAACTAAGTGGTAAGTGATTGAGGAAGTAGGAACTATATAGTCATACCGATAGTAATCTGGAAGTCAGAAAGTCAAGAAATCTCTTTGAGATTCAAATTGAGAACCTAAAAAATGGGGTCTCGGACCTGCGACGCCCACCAGAAAATCAGGTCAATTTTGTCTTGAGATTTTGTCTTGGACATTTTCCAGTAAGACGAAACGTCATTCTGTCAACCCCCTTTTTATTTATTAGAACACATAAAGTGAGGGGGAAGTCCCGGGTAAAGCTTCATGAGATAAATGTCTCCGAGGCTGACACACTTTTTATTTCAACACAAATGAATGTGTACTCTCTCACAACGTCAAGAACGTGAAGAACTACCACCACCTGTATGTGATCCTCCAAGACCACCATCACCTGGTCCAGCACTCCCGGGCTTCCAACTCCCCCACACGAGGAAGTCGAGGTACATAATGCTTAGAATACGCATTAAGTCTTGTTATATTATTGTTCCCATTAAGTCTTGTTATATTATTGTAATCATAACCTTCAGATGATTCAGTCCACTTACATGCCTGCTTGTAAT
>JBIPLT010000354.1:0-2690 GCA_044368255.1 Flavobacteriales bacterium | reverse complement strand
TAATTCATTCATTTCATGAATTAAAATGCTTAACCCGAGTCATGACCCGAGCTGGGGTCATGACCCAATCAATCATTTCAATGCTAACATATCTGTAGAAAAACACAGAAAAAAATAATTTTGATTTTAGGGAGTTTTAGGTGTTAATGATAACTTGCATCCATTTAAATAAGAATTTTACAACTTTCGTTCCGTCAACTTTGTGATCAAAAAATAACGTGTTTAGTTCATTACCCCCATTGACTTTGCTCATTAATTTAATTTGTTTAATAATAAAGAGCATGAATGATTACATATCTGAAGAAAAACACTTTAGTAAAAGAATTTGTCAACATTCGTCAATTTGTATTATTGCATTACTTGTATATTTGTTTTTGTTGGCTCTATATTTAAACTAATAACAATTTCTTGGAATTTTTTTCGAGCAACTTTGTTTATTTTTAATATAACTAGCCTAATAGCAACAATTATTTTTACTTTAATTGTTTTTGATATTAATTTAATTTTTTTAAGACTAAAAACGTTACAGTTTTCAAACTTAAAATAAACCCACAATTAAAAAAATAAGTCAAAATTCAAAATTGAAACTTCAAAGATGAACGTCGTATCAATAGTTCTCACGAATGTAAAATCGGGTCTCTAGATGAAGATGTAAGATTATTTATTCAATTCAAAAATGATACGATAGTTGAGTCAGACACGCATATGAGAAAAAAAATTCTACAATAGAGTCTAAAAGAATGTGAGGACCAATGCAATGCTTAAACCTGGATTATTGCAAGAATCCCTTCACAATTGCGTCGAGAAGGTTACTAAATTGCGTGACAAGATCTTGTTAGGAAATTTTTCAATTTCTTTCAAGAAAGATCCCTTGGGAAAAGTTAAAAGATGCAGTGAATTAAAAAAGAAGAATTTATTGGTCAAACTGGTCAACTCAAATCATTTGTCGATAAACCTCTAACATTGGAAACGAAAGTAACTTATATTGAAAGTCGATTTCCTTTTCCTTATAAATTAAATATAAGTTTGTAACGAACAGTAATTTATTAAAAGGGTCTCACAGAAAACAACCGAGAGAGTCTACAACTAAAAGGATTCAACAAACACCACCAAATGGTCACAAACAACGATTTTTAAAACCTTTTGGATGATTCTAGTGAGATAGCCTGTAATACATTCCATTTATTATTTCAATGCGTTAGACAGTCCATTATATTCCATTATATTGGGTGGAATTGAGCTAACAGGGAAAGAAATCAAGATAATTGGGAATCGCAAACAAGAAATCGTAAAATACGCCGAGGAATATAATGAGGGAAGCCTTTTTTGAATTGGTGTGACATCAATGCATTCAGAAATATTAAGAAAATTTTTCTAATCCCAATAACAATCAAATAAAAAAGCAAAACTTGCAGCAACAATTACTATTCTCATTTATTTTACGAAAGAAATTTTTTACAAACATGCTATTTTAAAAAAACTTTATACACAGACTTATATACACAAGTCAGGAAAATCATAATTTTTGTTATGCCATGGCACTAGAAGTCTTATGCCATGGCACTAAATAGCCTCTTATGCCCCCACCACCCTTTTTTACAATCTAATATTGACAATGCCATGGCATAAAAAGGATTTTTCGGATTTAGTGCCTGGCACTAGAAACGAGAGTTTAGGGTATTTACTGACTAGAAAGATGAATTTTTCCCATAAAAGATGAAAAAATCGATTTACTAATATATAGGGATTTTAACACATTTTCATAATTCGAGTTTTTGACCCATAAAACCATGATCAGACTTCCCGTAGACCCCCAGATAGCTAAGTATAATTACGCTAGCTATTTTCTATAATTTGCGTTATCGAATATGCATTTTGGACCAAATTTGACTTATTTAGAGTCTTTTAAAGGTTGGGTTCCCGAAAAAGCCTAAAATGAGAAAAAACTTATGTGATGAAAAAAATACCCTTTATCTTTGAAATCCCGCTTGAATTTAATACGTTGTAAAAGCAGTACAACTGTATGATATATGTTAAAATCATATAAAAATAAGCATGCCGAAACAAATGCCATAACTTTAAAGTTTGGACAATTTTTGCCCATAAAAAATATTACATTTTGGGTTAAAATAGGCTCAAAAAATGCTCAAGATGAGGTCAGACCTGCTGTTACACCGCCACTGACTCAAGTGCGCATCGAACATGATTTTCCTTTGCCGATGATCCTTATGGGTGAGCCACTAGCAAATTATGTCAAGTCACTAGACTGCCGATGTGAAGCGAGGACGAAAACTGGGAATGAACCACAACAATTACTATTCTCATTTATTTTACGAAAGAAATTTCGTAAAAAGGATCCTTGCTTCGTTGATCGCTCAGTATAGAGACAGCTAGAAAATATTCGTCCCAATCAATGTAATCCTCACGCTTTTTTATTGATAAATTAGGATTGAATTTAATCTCGTTCATTATATCATTATATCTCATAGTCTCAGTGATCTCTCTCTCCTTTTTGTTTTAAAATAAAGTAAATAAACAAAAAGAAACTTTTTACTTCATTTTAACTTAAGCATTTTAATTCATTCATTTCATGAATTAAAATGCTTAACCCGAGTCATGACCCGAGCTGGGGTCATGACCCAATCAATCATTTCAATGCTAACATATCTGTAGAAAAACACAGAAAAAAA
>JBIPLT010000013.1:0-25078 GCA_044368255.1 Flavobacteriales bacterium | reverse complement strand
AAATGAGAAAAATGTTGGTTTTGATTTTGACTTGAATAATGATTCAAAATTATTAGAGATGTTACATTATTATCTTGAAATGAATCAAGAAAAATTTAGCGAAATGGAATTATCAGTGAAGAAATATATTCTTGAAATTGATTTACGAAAAGAATCCATTAAGCAATCATTAAATTTATTTAGTTGATTTCCTCAATAAACAAAGCGGCCCGAAAGCCGCTTTGTTTATGATTTTATATGTTCTTCTTCGTGAACTTTGTGTTCTTCGTGGTTAAATTTTTACTTTGCACTAAACAAAGCATCATCTAATTTAGAGTTCACTAAAATTTCTTTTGCAACGAATTCTAAAACCATTCCTGGGCCAACCATTGCAGAAACTTTGTTCGGAAATTTCAATTTCCCTATTTTTTTCACTTCAATTTCTTTATAGTCAGAAAATTTAGTTTCAATAGTATTTCCATCTTGCGTAACAGCAGTCATCACTTGAAAACCTGTAGCAACATCATACCATTCCGTTTGCTTATCACCATTTGGTTTTACCATTTCGATTTTATAGGATTCTTTCTCATCTACTTTATCTATTCCTAATAAATTAAATTGGTATCCATTTGTTTTGTAAAATAATTCAGGAAACATCTGCGCATCCATTTTCATTTCGGTGATTTCTTCTGGCGTAAAATCTTTTTTGCCACTTTGCATATCAGCTGAATATCCAGTGGTGCCATCAAAAACTGAACTTTGTAAAACCATCATACCCGAACCGAATGAAGATTTCATTTTATTACCTCCACCTTTCACCGCTTTTTTCATTACAGTTTGGTCAATGGCCATTCCTTGAAGTGTAGCGCTCATCACAATTTTCAAACTAGTAACTTTTTTCATGGCTACCTCACCACCAATTGCTTTAATATAATTATCTAAAACAGTCCATCCAGTAACTCCTTCAGGTGCTTTTTTCAATTCTACAAAATCATTTCCGTAGCTATCATAATAAGCTATTTTTCCGTCTTTACTGTATTTGGCAACATCTTTTGAAATTACTTCTTTGTCTCCAACTAAAATGATATAAGCATTGTCTGGCTTCAAATATTTTTTAGCCATTGCTTGAACATCTTCAATCGTTACTTTTGAAAGTGCAGTTAAATAGTTAGCATAATAGTCGGGAGATAAATTATACTTATCAATGTTCATTGCAAAACTTGCGATGGTAGAAGGTTGTTCTAAAGCCAATGAAAATATACCGGTCAAATTATTGATTACTCCTTGTAATTCTCTTTGTGAAACAGGTTCATTGCGCATTCGATTAATCTCATAAAAGAATTGTACTAATGCACTATCTGTAGCAATCGTTCTAACATCTGCATTAGCATCAAAATTGCCTACATACTTATCTGAAGTTAAATCAGAATAGGCGCCATACGTCAAACGATAAGTTTCACGAAGATTTCTGAATAAACGAGCAGAAAATGACCCACCTAAAATATCATTCATCACCGCACATTTAATCGCATCTTCACTCCCGGGTTTATAATCTACAGGATAAGTAATATGAATGGTTGTTTGTGTAGCACCCGGCTTGTCAACAAAACACACTTTTGTTTGAGCAGGTCCTTGCACTGGCGGTATATAGGATTTTGGAATTTCTCCTTTTTTCCATCCTGAAAAATATTTAGCACACAATTCTTTTGCTTCAGCTATAGTGATATCACCAACAATTGCAAGATAACCAACATTAGGACGGAAGTAATCAGCGTAATATTTCTTACAATCTTCTAATGTAATATTATCCACATTAGCTTCCATCATCACTTCTCCATAGGGATGATTAGCTCCGTAAACCAATTTCGCTTTAAGGTTTGAAGCCATGCTGGCCGGTGAAGTTTTATTTGAAGCAAGATTGGATTTCATTTGTGTTTTTAATTTATCCAATTCTTCCTGATTGAAAACTGGTTTCAATAATACATCTGTTAGAACATCCATTAATTTTGGTAAATGTTTTTTCAAACAGGCACCACTAATTCCACTACCTGATGTATTTAAGGAGGCGCCAATGAAATCTACTTCGGCATTGATTTGATCTTTAGTTCTTGTTTCTGTTGCTGTTCCTAAAAGTTCTCCAGAAAATTGATAAACGCCTGTTTTATCTCCTTCCTTCATTGGAGGAATATCCAATTGGATGGAAAGTGAAACACTCGGGTTTTTGTGATTTTCAACAACGAAAACTTTTAATCCATTATCCAGAGTGAACATCTCCGGTTTTTTCAATTGGATAGTTGCAGCTGTTCCTGCTGTTGGTCTTACTGAACGATCTAGTTTTTCAGTTCCTGTAGCCGTTACTTTAGTTGATTTTTGTGCAGTGGCTGAATTTACCATGATTCCCGCAATCAAAACAAGTGATATATATTTTAGCTTTTTCATTTTTTTCATTTTATTATTTCATTATTCTTTCGTTGAAGGAAGAATTATGGTTTAGGTAAATAATATAAAACAACGCGATTTTCTTTTCTGAAATATTCTTTTGCTACACGTTGAATATCTTCTTTCGTTACTTTCATGTAACGATCGATTTCTGTATTGATAAGATTAGCATCACCGAAATAAACTTCATAGTTAGCTAAACTTTCTGCAATTCCAGCCATACTTGAATTAGAAGTAATAAAATCCGATTCAATCTGATTTTTCAATTTCTGGAATTCTTCATCACTAATTAATTCTGTTTGTGTTTTTTCAATTTCAGCACCGATTGCTTTTTCCAAATCATCTGGTTGAATTCCCATATTACAAATTCCAAACATTAAAGTCAATCCCGGATCTTCTGAAGGCAATGGAAAGGCTCCTGCGAAAATCGCTTTTTGTTGTTTGTCAACTACATTTTTAGATATTCTTGAACTTTCTCCCTGTGATAATAATTGCGCCAACATATTCACTGCATAATAATCAGGTGTTCCTTGTCCCGGAATATGATAACCCATAACTACAGCTGGTAATTGGATATTATCATAAACAGTATCTCTGACTTCAGAAGTTTGCTTAGGCTCTACTTCTTTCGGACGAGGAATTGCTTTTGTTCCTTTTGGAATTGATCCAAAATATTTCTCAATCCATTTTTTTGCGTCTTCAGGTTTAAAATCTCCCGCGATAGAAATCGTTGCATTATTAGGGACATAAAATGTTTTGTAAAAATCCATGAATTCTTCATAGGTAGCCGCATTGATGTATTGAGCATTACCGATGGGTGTCCAACGATAAGGATGAACTTTAAAAGCGTGACTGAATGTTTCCTGAAGGATACTTCCATAAGGTTGATTCAATACACGAAGATTTAATTCTTCTTTTACCACACCACGTTGTGTTTCTACACCTACAGAATCAACTTTCAAATGAAGCATTCTTTCTGCTTCCATCCACAAACCTAATTCCATTTGATTGGAAGGAAGAATTTCATAATAATAAGTTCTATCAAAAGAAGTGTTGGCATTCAAAACACCACCATTTTCTTCGATAATTTTTCCGTATTCGCCACGACCGATATTCGCAGAACCTTCAAACATTAGATGCTCGAAAAAATGTGCGAATCCTGTACGTTTTGGGTCTTCATTTTTAGAACCCACATGATACAATACAGATACAGTAACGATGGGAGTGGTATGATCTTCATGTAAAATGACATGTAAACCATTTTTCAGGTCGTATTCCTGAAATTCAATTTTCTGTGCAGAAACACCGATGCTTAGCATTGCTAAACCCGATAAACACAGGTAATGAGGTATTTTCATAAATAGGTAAAATTTTAGGATGCGAAAATAGAAAATAGAAAGCAAATAGGCTATTTATTTACATGAGTGGTATTTTATCGGGATATAGGTAGAAATCCAGCGAAAATGAGTGGCGAAATATTAATGGAATGGATTTTATATCCAGAATTTAATTGATTTAATATTGAATTTTAAAACACTCAACCAATAGAATTTGCATAATCGTCAATTTGCTATCTAATAAACTTTACTATTTAATTTGTACGATGATTTATAACGCCGTTCATGTTATTTAACATTTATTTTTAAAATAGCTCCAAAAAAGTGAGAAACGAAACTTGTTGGATTAGGTTTGGTTAAATTAATTGTCACCAACACTCTATTTTTATTTTAAGAATTATCATCATACTTCTCGCTTCGTTAATTTTGGTTGGATGTAGCACTCAACCTTAAGAAGAGAAATCAAGCGACTCTTTACATGCAAAAAATGGTAAACCTAATATGGTGGAGCAAAACGAAGATGAACAAGTTTTATATTACTACGAATCCACCAAATACTTCAAGGAAGTAGTAGAACGAGATGCTCAAGGAAATCGAATGGGAAATGCCATTGTTGATACCATTTATAATGATGAAGTTTACGCGATTCAAAAATCAAACACGATTTTTTTTGCTACTGAAGAATTGAGTTATGTTTCTCCGTAGAATTATACGTTGATTGAGTAAGAGTAGTTTTATTTCGACTACAAATTTTAGTTTTATTTTTTCTTCTAAGAAATCCATTTTATTTTCACATCATCAGAATTGAAATGGGATATTTTGTTTATCGAATCCCAAATCCAGAGTTTAATAGTTTTTAGAAAATTATTAAACAATTTAATCTAATTTATTACTAATATAATTAACCAATTAATAGAGGTGGTCGCAAATTGCGACCACCTCTGAAACCTTTGAAAAATATGAGTAGGTCGATGAATTTAAAAATACTCGATGAAATAAAAAACAATAAAATATTTATATATGAAAACAGCAATAGAAATTTTTAAAAGTAAAGATGGAAAAACACAAGTGGAAGTCAATTTTAGTGAAGAAACGGTTTGGTTAACGCAGGTTCAAATGAGTGAATTGTTTGGCAAAGCAAGAAACACCATTTCAGAACATATTTCGAAGGTTTTTAAAGAAAAGGAATTAGATGAAAATTCAGTATGTCGGAATTTCCGACTAACTGCAAAGGATGGAAAGTCGTATGATACCCAACACTATAATCTTGATGTTATCATTTCTGTTGGATATCGGGTTAAATCTTCACAAGGCACTCAATTTCGTATCTGGGCCACTCAACGTTTGAAAGATTATTTACTTCAAGGTTATGCTATCAATATCGATAAACTAAAAGCAAAAGAAGAACAATTAAATGAATTAAAGCAAAGTATCAAGTTACTCGAAAATGTAGTAAAGAAAAAAGAACTCTCAAGTGACGAAGCAATAGGATTATTAAAAGTGGTGACCGAATATTCTCATGCCTTGGATTTATTGGACAAATACGATCATCAGAAATTGAGCATTCCTCCTGCGGGAAAAGAAAAAACAGTTCAACTAAATTATAAAGAAGCTATCGATCAAATTAAAATTTGGAGAGAAGCTCACAAAGCTGGACAACTTTTCGGGAATGAAAAAGATAAATCATTCAGAAGTTCATTGGAAACAATTTATCAAACTTTTGAGAAGAAGGAATTATATCCTGGCATTTATTTGAAAGCGGCTCATCTTTTATATTTCGTTGTAAAGAATCATTCTTTCTCCGATGGAAACAAAAGAATCGCAGCCGGATTATTTGTTTTCTTCCTTGATAAAAACAAAAAACTTTTTCGCTCGGATGGAAGCAAATACATTGCCGATAATGCACTCGTGGCAATTACCATTCTCATTGCAGAAAGCAAACCCGAAGAAAAAGAAATCATGGTAAAGTTGATTGTGAATTTGATGGTGGAGTAGAGGTGATTTTATAGGTTGTCTTTTTCTCTGCGAACTTCGCGTTTTCTGCGGTTAAATTTTTTCTCGAAAAAAACCATGATCATACCTGCCGATTATTTTAAAGTTTCACAGGAGGCGTTTAATAGGGAGTATGAGTTGAAGAGGTCGTTCGCAAACTAATGCAATAAAGGTTTATGAATGATGGAATAAAAAATTAGATGATGGACATTTTCAACTGCATCATATCACTACTTTAAATCCTTAATCCGGCATTCTTGTTACAAATAATCCAAAATAAGATTCATCCATTAATTCTATTAAAAATAGGCCATAAAGATGATTATTCATGGAATAAAAGTAGTAATCATCTTTTTTCGTTAATGTTTCTAGCCAAGTTAAAGTAGTTGCCATTTGATTGGCACTTCTCACAATGATAGCGTGATCAACTATTCCACCTTTGAAAATATAATTCACTAAATTTCCATTTTCTTGCTCAATAACTATAGTGTCTTTTGAGTCATAGAAAAAATCATCTTGAAGTGTGCGGAAAACATGCTCCTTCATTCCCATCATGCTCATCACCTCTTTTTGTGCTAATAAATTTATTGAAATAAGCGATAATAAAAGGATAAATAAATTTTTCATAAGGCTAATTTAGATATAGTACAGTTGGATTGCAGAAGGGTTCATTTTAAATGGGGGATCGAAATAGAACGTCTTATGAATGAGTTTATGGATAGAATTAGATTAATTCCCTAAGTCAAAATCTCATACCCCAATTTCATCTCCTCCAGCGCAAACAATAATTCATTTGTCACATTAATTCCATTTCCGTTGCTAGGCAAGTCAATTTTTATCTGTTCTGCAGAATCCGAAACCGAAAACTTCACTCTGCATTTTCCTTTATGTTCAGTAAATAATTTTTCTATATCATCAATCAGTTTTTCGCTTACATCAATCAAATCCAATTTTATTTGCAGCCACTTCGCTAATTTCTCTCTTACTAAAGCTAAAATTTCCATTTGAGAAATCTTAAATTCATGCTCATCCAAATTGCCAAATCTTCTTTTTTCCATTTTACCATGAATGAAAACAAAAGTATTTTCCACTAACATGTGGCGCAATTTCATATACTGTTCGTCAAACAAAACAAATCGGGTAGTGGCATGATAATCTTCCACGGTAAAAAATCCCATCGGTTTTCCAGTCTTGGTGGTGCGATGTTCTACAGTAGAAATGATCCCACCAATTCTAAAAACTTTAGAGGAGAAACCAGTTCCCACTTCATTCAATTCACTCAATGTTCCCTCACAAATATGTTTCAACTCTATTTTATAATCATCCAAAGGATGTCCTGAAATAAAAAATCCTACAACTTCTTTTTCTTTTTTTAATCTTTCTAAGGTTCCCCAATCTTCGGCATGTGGTGCAGCTGGTTCTGCAATTTCTACTTCTACCGAATCTCCAAATAAAGATTGTTGATTGGAATTTTCTCCATCTTGATGTGAATTTCCATATCTTAATATTTTACCAATGAAATTATTTCCTGCACTTTCCTCTATGAAATAAGCTGGACGTTTAATTCCAAAACTATCTAATGCCCCTGCTAAAACTAAACTTTCAAACGTTCTTCTATTCAGCGTTCTTAAATTTATTCTGCGCACCAATTCAAAAATAGATTTGAATTTTCCTGCTTTGTCTCTTTCCTCTACAATAGAAATTACTGCATTTTCTCCCACACCTTTGATGGCGCCCATTCCAAAACGAATTTCATTTTTCTCGTTCACCGAAAATTGAAAATCACTTTCATTCACGTCTGGTCCCAATACAGCAATGCCCATTCGCTTACATTCTTCCATGAAGAAAGTAATGTTATCGATATTACTCAAGTTATGCGTTAATACCGAAGCCATGTATTCGGCCGGATAATGCGCTTTTAAATATGCAGTTTGAAAAGCAACAAAGGCATAACAAGTAGAGTGAGATTTATTAAATGCATAAGATGCAAATGCTTCCCAGTCGGTCCAGATTTTCTCTAATTTATCGGCAGGATGTCCATTGGCAACTGCATTATCAATAAATTTACTTTTCATTTTATTCAAAACTTCAATCTGCTTTTTACCCATCGCTTTTCGCAGAGTATCGGCATCACCTTTGGTAAAATTGGCGAGTTTTTGTGAGAGCAACATTACCTGCTCTTGGTAAACGGTAATTCCATAGGTTTCCTCGAGCAATTCTGCCATCTCTGGTAAATCATAAGAAACTTCTTCGAGTTTATGTTTACGCTTAATGAAACTTGGAATATATTCAATCGGACCCGGACGATACAAGGCATTCATCGCAATCAAATCTTCAAACTGATCGGGTTTTAATTCCTTCAAATATTTTTGCATTCCCACCGATTCAAACTGGAAGGTTCCAGTGGTAGAACCTTGCTGATACAGCTCTAACGTTTTTGCATCATCTAATGGAACTTTATCAATATCGATATCAATATTTTTATTTTTTTTGATCAATGCTAATGCATCACGAATAATCGTCAGTGTTTTTAATCCCAAGAAGTCCATCTTGATTACACCAGCATCTTCAATGATACTTCCATCAAATTGCGTGACGAATAAATCAGATTCTTTCGAAGAACAAACCGGCATGATTTCCAAAAGATCTTTTGGGGCAATAATCACTCCTGCTGCATGTATTCCTGTACTTCTAATAGATCCTTCTAGAATTAATGCTTCACGAATGACAATACTTTGTAAGGTATTTCCCTTGGCAATTTCACGTAATTGTAAAACGGTATTTAAATCATCATTGTTCAATCCTTCTTTGGTCTTCAAACTTTTTTCTCCATCTATCGGAGCATTGATCATTCGATTCAGCTCAATTCCCGCTCGGGTAGGAATTAATTTTGCCAATGCGTTTGCTTCTGGTAGGGGTAAATCTAAAACGCGCGAAACATCTTTGATACTTACCTTGGCGGCCATAGTTCCATACGTAATAATCTGCGCAACCTGATTTCTTCCGTATTTATTGATTACATATTTGATGACTTTATCTCTTCCTTCGTCATCAAAATCCGTATCAATATCGGGCATTGACTTACGATCGGGATTTAAAAAACGTTCGAATAGTAATTTATATTTTATGGGATCGATACTCGTAATTCCTGTACAATACGCAACCACAGATCCCGCTGCAGAGCCACGACCCGGACCAATTGCCACACCAATTGCTCTTCCTGCTGCAATGAAATCAGATACAATTAAAAAATATCCAGCAAATCCCATCGAGCGAACAGTTTCTAATTCGAATTCAATTCTCTCTTTTACTTCATCCGTCATTTCAGGATACAAGCGTGCCGCTCCTTCATAAGTAAGATGTCGTAAATATTCATCTTGGGTTCCGAATCCTTCAGGAACGGTAAATTCAGGAAGTAAAATATCTTGCTTTAATTTTATCTCTTCGATTTTCCCAACGATTTCGTCTATCGTATCAAATACTTCTGGAAGATCTTCAAAAAGTTCATGCATCTCCTCCGAAGATTTGAAATAGAATTCATCATTCGGTAATCCAAAACGATGACTGCGATCTATTTTACCCGTATACACTTTTGGTTTTGCCTGAAGTTCTCCATCTTTCACACACATTAAAATATCATGTGCGTTGGCTTCTTTTTTATCGAGGTAATAGCAATTATTGGAAGCGAAATATTTTACGTTATATTTTTTGGCGAAGCGAAGTAAAACATCATTGACTATTTTTTCTTCGGGAACAAAATGTCGGTTGAGTTCTACATAAAAATCATCACCAAAATTTTCTTTCCACCAAACAAATGCTTCTTCGGCAGCTTCTTCACCCTCATTGAGGATTTTATAAGGAATCTCTCCAAAAATTCCTCCTGTGGTAGCAATTAAATCTCCTTTCAATCGTAAAATTTCATTCTTATCTACTCTCGGAACATAATAAAATCCCTCTGTGAAACCAATAGAACTCAGTTTACTTAAATTCAAATATCCAGCTTTGTTTTTCGCAATGAATACCTGTTGAAAGCCGTTATCTTTTTTTGTTTTATCTTTTAAATCACCACAAACGTTCAATTCGCAACCAATGATCGGTTTTATTCCCGCTGCCGCACAATCGCGCACAAACTTGAACATCCCAAACATATTTTGATTATCGGTTACTGCAACTGCCGGCATATGGTATTCTTTGGCACGTTTAATCAACGAACCCAAATCAATAGTAGATTGTAATACTGAAAATTGTGAACGAACGTGTAAATGAACAAATGGACGAACGGCTATTTTTGTTTTTAATTCTTCGTTATTCGTTTTTTGTTCTTCAACTGACTGCAACTGCTGCTCCAACTTTTCTTCTAATTTCTTTGACTCTTCAACTAAAGAAACTACTATTAATTTCTCTGGTGCAATTATTCCCGGATTCGCTATTTTAAATTCATCTGAAAAACTTGAATCTTTTTTTAATCTCGCAGTAGTAATAACATTGATCCGAATTAATTCTAGAAAACATCTAGTAGTTGCAATTACATCCGCTATGGCATTATGTGCCTCGTCAAACTTTGAATTGAATAATTTTAAATGTAACTCTTCGAGCTTTGGCCATTTGAATTTTCCGCCTCTTCCTCCTGGTAAAGCACAAAAATCAGTCGATTCATCTTTGGTATCGATGCTTTCTTTTTTCGCAACAAAATTTTCTAATTGAGCGCGTAAAAATTCGGCACCCATCACTTTATTGTCGAATTCAATATTATGTCCGGCAATAAATTCTGCTTTCTCTAACGCAATTCTAAATTCTTCTAAAACAAATTTTAAATCTTGTCCATACGTATTCGCATAGTTATTAGAAATTCCATGAATTTTTTCTGCATTATAAGGAATACTGAATCCTTCTGGTTTTACAATAAAACTTTTGGCTTCCATTAATTTTCCTTTAGCATCGTGTAACTGCCAAGCAATTTGCACAACGCGTGGCCAATTATCCAATTGTTCAACGGGAGCATTATAATCTTTGGGTAAGCCTGTGGTCTCGGTATCGTAAATTAAAAACATGGGTTCATTTTTATTGGGATGCTAAAGATAACAAACGATTCACCTTGTTTTTTGATTGTTGAAAACACCTTTCATTCTATTAACAAGTAAAATTTCCCATTGAATAATTCAATTGTTTCGACATAAATGATTTTAGGAAGTTTAGATTATATTATTTCGTAAAAGCTTCTTTTTCATTAGAAAATTAGGTTTGAGCCCTTTAAGTTGTCGAATTTCCATATAAAATTAGGTATCCAAGTTAAAAAGCAGTTTTAAATATGGATTATAATTAAAAATCACCAATATAATTCCATAAAATCACTAAATTGCCAAATAAAACTAAAGTCCATGTCGGAAATTTTGAAAGAGGCGAAAACGAATATCGACAAAAAAACTCTTCTTCGTGCATACGAACTCATGAACAATGCCAAACATATGGCAGAACTTTATGAAAAAAATAAAGAAGTAACAGCTAAATATGTGCACGCCACTTCGCGCGGACATGAGGCAGTACAAATTGCACTCGGTTTACAATTAAAACCACAAGATTTTCTTTCTGCCTATTATCGTGATGATAGTATTTTACTTTCCATTGGTATGCAACCATACGAATTAATGTTGCAACTTTTAGCAAAACGCGATGATCCTTTTTCGGGAGGTAGAACCTATTATTCGCATCCGAGTTTGAATCGTGAGGATATGCCTAAAATTCCGATGCAATCTTCTGCAACAGGAATGCAAGCGATTCCTACCACTGGAGTAGCAATGGGAATTCAATACAAAGAGCAAACGGGTTTAGCGAAAGATTATAATGGAGAAAATCCAATTGCTGTTTGTTCATTGGGCGATGCATCGATTACAGAGGGAGAAGTGGCAGAAGCTTTTCAAATGGCTGTTTTAAAAAAATTACCAATTTTATATTTCATACAAGATAACGAATGGGATATTTCTGCGCATGCAAAAGAAATTCGTGCACAAGAAGCTTGGGAATATGCCAAAGGTTTTAAAGGTTTAGAAGTTCGTAGAATCAATGGTTCTGATTTTTTCGAATCATATACAACCATCAAAGAAGTTTTGGAAATCATTCGCAAGGAGAGACGTCCGTTCATGATTCATGCAAAAGTTCCATTGCTAAATCATCATACTTCTGGTGTAAGAAAAGAATGGTATCGCGAAGATTTAGAAGAACAAATGAAACGCGATCCTTATCCATTATTCAGAAAACAATTACTAGAAGCTGGAATTACAGAGGGAGAATTGAAAGAAATTGAATCACTTTCTGATTTAAAAGTAGAAAGAGACTACAAAAAAGCATTGGCTGCCGAAGAGCCACGCTCGGAAGATATTTTCACGAATGTATTTGCCCAAACTCCAATTACAGAAGAAAAAGGTCAGCGTTCTCCAGAGGGAAAACAACCAACGGTAATGGTAGATTCTGCATTATTCGCCATTCGTGAATTGATGGAGAAACACAAAGAATGTTTACTTTATGGACAAGACGTGGGAAGAAGATTAGGAGGAGTATTTAGAGAAGCAGCAACATTGGCGCAACAATTCGGAGATGAAAGAGTTTTCAATACACCAATACAAGAAGCCTTTATTGTAGGAAGCACAGTTGGAATGAGTGCTGCAGGATTAAAACCGATTGTTGAAGTACAATTTGCCGATTATATTTGGCCTGGATTAAATCAATTATTCACCGAAGTTTCTCGCTCCAATTATCTCTCCAATGGAAAATGGCCAGTAAGTATGATTTTGCGTGTTCCTATTGGCGCTTATGGAAGTGGTGGCCCTTATCATTCTTCAAGTGTAGAATCAGTTTTGTGCAATATTAAAGGAATTAAAATTGCCTATCCATCAACGGGTGCCGATTTAAAAGGATTAATCAAATCGGCTTATTACGATCCTAATCCAGTAGTGATGTTAGAACACAAAGGACTTTACTGGAGTAAAATTAAAGGAACAGAAGATGCAAAAACAGTGGAGCCCGATGACGAATATGTAATTCCATTTGGAAAAGCAAGAATGGTGCAAGAAGTTTCTACAGATAAAAATTCTCTAACTGTCATCACTTACGGAATGGGAGTTTATTGGGCAAAAAATGCGGCTAAAAAATTCGAAGGACAAATAGAAATTCTTGACTTGAGAACTTTGGTTCCTATTGACGAAGAAGCGATTTTTAATTCGGTGAAAAAGCATGGAAAAGTTTTAGTTCTCACCGAAGAACCTAAATCAAATTCATATGCGCAAGCCTTAGCAGGAAGAATCCAAGAATTCTGTTTCGAAAATCTCGATGCTCCTGTTATGGTGGTTGGTGCCGAAGATTTACCAGCGATAGGATTAAGTAGTGTTTTGGAAAAAGCAATGTTACCTAATAGTGAGAAAGTGGAAATTGCAATGGAGAAGTTGTTGGGGTATTGATTTTTTCTTCTTAACTCCTTAAGGTATTGCCTTAACTACTCCTTGTAGTCGTGAAATTGTTTCTTAATGTTTAAATTTTCTTTTTCCCCGCGATGAAATTGCCCCTGTATTCTCAAAAGTAATTCTTATGCATTTCCTCTGCGTTCTCCGCGAACTTTGCGATTAATATTTCTAAAAATTATTTGTGGCTAAAGCCGAATATTTTCTCTCTTTTAATTACGCGGGCTAAAGCCGCGCGCCTCTATTTCTTCTCTCAGTCTTGAACACTTTCATAGCAAGCGGTCACCCTGAGTAGCTAGTCTTCGAAGCGTATCGAAGGGTTGAATTTTGAATTACTCCTTTCAGTCGTGAAATTGTTTTAAATCTTTAATAATATCCATCCCAACACCAATACCGCCTGCCCCAAAATCATCCCATCCACCACCATGGGATAAAAAATTTCTTTTCTTTCTTTCAAGGTCAATAACAAAACTATGCCTGATAGAAAATAACTTAAAAAATAAATCAAGGCAATTTCTTGAGGATAAATTTCAAATGCAGTGCACGCGCAGGTTACCAATAGAATTATGCATAAAATCAATGCGCCAACTTTGCCAAACAATTGCGGAGTTGTTTTCATTTTTACATCATCATACTTCAAATCACGAATATCAAAAGGAATAGTAATCACATAAAAAAAGAGAAATCGAATAAAAAATTCAATTATGGGAAACGTTAATTCGTTTTGATTAATGGGAAGTAAAAATGTAGTAATGGTCCAAATTAAACAAATCCAAACAGATTTTAAATAGGGAATACTTCTCAATGTAATTCCGCTTTTCCAGATGGGTAAATTGTATCCAATAGCAAACAAACCAGAAAAAAGAATCAATATTTTTTGATAATGATAAAGAAAGAAAAAAAAGGTTAATGAGCCAATAAATGAAAAAATCATTACCCAAGTAATCAATTTCAAATGTCTTCTAATCCAAATTAATTGTTCTGAATGATTTTCAGGTGAAATATTTTTCACCTTAATGATTCGAAGAAAATTATAGGTAAAAAGAATACTACATAAAACAAATCCAATCAAAGGATAGTAAACAGGAATTCCGGTTAGTTGATAGGTGAGAGATAACTGTGCTACTCCCGCAATTGAAATCCAGCTATTCGAATAAGCAATGAAACGCAAATGAAATTATTTGAAAATAGAATAAGAACCTAAACCAATCGCGCTGCCAACAGCAGAAAAAAGCAAAGCTCTGATTGTTCGTTTATACCTTGCTACACGTGCAAATCCTTGAATAAAATGCTCACTATTCAAGTTATTTCTATCCGTGATATTATGAATGTCTAATTGAGGTCTTGGGGCAATTCCTGCAACCGCAGTATAGACGAACGGATATATTAAGGTCAATAATCCAGGAGCAGATTTAAATATACCTTTTTCAACGGTTGGATCGCTTGAGTCACCGAAGTTGTAGGTATCAAAAATCCCCAACCCAATTCCCAATGTTGTTCCAATAATCATCGTTCCCATCGGACGATAGTTCTTATAGGCATCTTGTTCACCTTGGATATAGAAATTCATATCCTTGGGTTCTAAAAAATTTCCAATAGAAGAATCTTGCTTATAAATAACTTTTTCAGTGCCATCAGAGCTAAGGATTGAAAATACTCGATAATTTTCAAGATAAGTGTTATATACCTTCCCTTTCTTTCCATTCACCATCATCGTGATTTTTTCATCTTCTGTAGATTGTATGGTTCCTTCCAAAATTTTTCCGTTTAATAAATTGACTTTTTCTTGGGAATTAGCCATTTTTATAGCCATCGAAAAAATGAGTAAAGTCAGGATTAATCTTAATTTCATAGGGTTAAATATTGAGCGTTAAAGATACAAACTTTTGTCAACCTGTTAAAAAGTGTCTTTTTTGTTAAAAATTGATTGAAAAATACAATAGAAAACAGGTATATTTGTAAACTATTTTCTAATGAACAAGAAACAAAATTCAAATTAAGTATGAAGAAAGATATTTTTGTTGACCGCCACAATGGACCTCGTCCAAATGACGTTCAAAAGATGTTGAATACAATCGGAGTGAAATCCATTGACGAATTAATACAAAAGACCATTCCTGCTAATATCAGACTAAAGGAAAATTTAAAAATTGCAGAAGGTTTAACCGAATATGGTTATCATAAATATCTTAGAAAAATTGCAGCAAAAAATAAAGTTTTCAATACTTATATCGGATTAGGTTATTATGGAACAATTGTTCCTGCTACCATTCAAAGAAATATTTTAGAAAACCCAGGTTGGTACACGGCTTATACACCCTACCAAGCAGAAATTGCTCAGGGTCGTTTAGAGGCTTTGTTGAACTTTCAAACGATGGTGACTGATTTAACGGCTCTTCCTGTTGCAAATGCATCGCTCTTAGATGAAGCAACTGCAGCAGCAGAGGCAATGACCATGTTGTTTTCTTCACGCTCTCGTGAGGCTGAGAAAAACGGTGTAGATGTTTTCTTAGTTTCTGATAAATGTTTTCCTCAAACTATTGATCTTTTAAAAACGCGCGCTCAACCATTAGGTATTAAATTAGAAATTACCAATGTAACTGAAGAATCTTTAAACAATAAAATTTTTGGATTGATTCTTCAATATCCTGATAAAAACGGAGAAGTTTCTGATTATTCTTCATTGGTGAAAAAAGCAAAAACTTTCGATATTCAAGTAGCAGTTGCTTCAGACCTACTCGCTCTTACTCTACTCACTCCCCCTGGAGAATGGGGTGCTGATGTAGTTTTTGGAAACTCACAGCGTTTTGGCGTTCCAATGGGTTATGGTGGTCCTCATGCTGCATTTTTTACTTCTAAAGAAGATTACAAAAGATTATTGCCAGGACGTATTATCGGTGTTTCCATTGACGCCGATGGAAATCCTGCTTTAAGAATGGCTCTACAAACAAGAGAACAACATATTCGTAGAGATAAAGCAACTTCTAATATTTGTACAGCTCAAGCATTGCTCGCTATTATGGCTAGTATGTATGCAGTTTATCACGGCCCCGATGGAATCAAAGGAATCGCTTCACAGGTGCATTCGAAAGCCGTGTTTTTAAATCATGAATTGAAAGCTTTTGGATTTAATTCTGCTTCTAAAATTTTCTTCGATACTATTCATATTTCAGATGTGGATACTGCTCAATTGAAAAAAATTGCTGAAGACCAAAAAGTGAATTTCCGTTATGAAAATAAAGATGTTTTTATTGCCTTAGATCAAACGGTAGATCATGAAGGTTTAAATACCATACTTGAAATTTTTGCGAAATTAGCAGGAAAATCAAATACTATTTCTGCCAGTGAAAAGGTGGATAATTCAAATTCAATTTTAGGAACTTTTGCTGAAAGAAAATCAAGTTATTTACAACACCCGATTTTCAATTCTTATCATTCCGAAAGTGAATTGATGAGATACATCAAACGACTAGAAAATAAAGATCTTTCTTTAACACATTCGATGATTTCTTTGGGATCTTGTACCATGAAATTGAATGCAGCAGCCGAATTAATGCCAATTACTTGGAATGAATTTGCCAATATTCATCCATTTGTTCCTGTAGAACAAGCTCAAGGTTATCAAGAAATGATTGAAGAATTAAATAAAGATTTAAGTAATATTACCGGTTTTGCTTCCATGAGTTTCCAACCTAATTCCGGTGCTCAAGGTGAATACGCTGGATTGTTAGTGATTCGCGCTTATCAAGAAGCAAACGGACAAGGTCATCGAAACATCGCTTTAATTCCTTCATCTGCTCATGGAACAAATCCTGCATCTGCAGCCATGTGCGGATTAAAAATTATTGTAGTGAAATGCGATGAGAATGGAAATATTGACGTTGCGGATTTGAAAGAAAAAGCAGAAAAAAACAAGGATAATTTATCTTGTTTAATGGTTACTTATCCTTCCACTCATGGTGTATTTGAAGAAAGTATTATTGATATTACCAATATCATTCATGAAAATGGCGGGCAGGTTTATATGGATGGTGCCAATATGAATGCACAAGTGGGTTTAACTAGTCCAGGAAATATTGGTGCAGATGTTTGTCACTTAAATTTACATAAAACTTTTGCTATTCCTCATGGTGGCGGTGGACCTGGAATGGGCCCAATTGGCGTTGCAAAACACCTTGTTCCTTTTTTACCTTCTCATCCAGTAATTAAAACAGGTGGAGAAAAAGGAATTCATGCAGTTTCTGCTGCTCCTTATGGAAGTGCTTTGATTTTATTAATTTCTTTCGGATATATTAAAATGTTGGGTGGAGAAGGTGTAAAATCTGCTACCGAAATTGCTATTCTGAATGCAAATTACATGAAGGAAAAATTGAAGGCGCATTATCCCATTCTATATGTAGGAAAAAATGGAATGGTAGCTCACGAAATGATTTTGGATTGTAAAGAATTTAAGAAAAATACAGGAGTAGAAGTAGCGGATATTGCCAAGCGATTAATGGATTATGGATATCATGCTCCAACCGTTTCTTTTCCCGTTCATGATACCTTAATGATTGAACCAACAGAAAGCGAATCCTTAGAAGAATTAGATCGTTTTTGTGAAGCAATGATTTCGATTAAGAAAGAAATGGATGAAATTGCAGAAGGTAAATATGATCAAGTAGAAAATGTAATTAAACATGCACCTCATACAGTTAGATTAGTTACTGCTGATCATTGGACAAGAAAATACGCTCGATCAAAAGCCATTTTCCCTTTGAAGTGGGTTAAGGAAAATAAATTCTGGCCTTCAGTGGCTCGAGTAGATAATGCTCATGGAGATAGAAATTTGATTTGTACCTGTCCTCCAATAGAGAGCTACGCAGAAGTGGAAGCCTAAAAATTTAACAAATCCTAAAAGGTTCGTGAAGTAATTTACGAACCTTTTTTATTTGTCTGATTCTGAAGTTCTGAAAGTCTTATCATTAACCGTAGAATTAAATTATTAACCTTTTTCTAAATTCAATCGATTCAAAACCTTGTTTTAACAAATTCTTTTGTAATTTAGTCGTGCGTTAAAAAATCAAAAAACTATTATGAGAAAAATTTACTTAATTACTTGTTTATCTTTTGCTGTTAGCTCGAGCTTTGCGCAACAAAAGACGAGCCTCTTTGGAGCTCAAGAATTGAAAAAGAAACCAGCCTTTATTGAAACTGTTAACACTGCAACAATTGTTGATGGAACAGTAGAAAGAGGAGGTGCTTTTTGGACAGAAAACTTTGGAACTGGTTTTACTGGAACCAATGGAACTTGGACTGTTGGCGCTGCTGATGGAAATATTTGGACGCATAGTTTATTTGCTCCGGCAGGATGTTATTCTTTGAATACTCCAACGCCAGCAACTTCAACTGCAAGTAATGGATTTATGCTTTTCGATGCAGATTCTTCAAACTGTATTGATGCTACAACTACTCCTCCAACAATTGCTCAAACCGCTAGATTCGGTGAATTGATTTCCCCAGTAATCGATCTAACTGGTCAACCTTCAGTTTTACTATCATTTGAACAAACGCTTCGTTATTGCTGTACAGCATTAACTTTAGAAGTTTATACTTCTACAGATGGTGGAACTACTTGGGGTACCCCAATTAATGTTTTATATAGTTTAGCTACTAATGCTAATGCACCAAACCCACAAACTGTTTCAGTTAACGTTTCTAGTTTAATCGGTGGATCTAATAACGCTAAAATTAAATTTTCTTGGTCTGGAACATCTCACTATTATTGGGCAATTGATGATGTTACTTTATCTCCAGCTCCAGCAAATGATGTTAGATTAAATACAGCTTCTTATTGGAATGAAACAAGAGATATCGTTTTCGGTACCCCATTAGATTATCCAATTGTTCCGGCTAGCCAAATCGATAATATCGTTATTAAAGGAACATTAGATAACCAAGGTTCGGCAACTGCTGCAAATGCAAATCTTGCATTTTCAGTTGAAAATACTGCAACAACTGTAGTTGGAACAGGAAACTCAACTTTAGCTGATTTAGCTTCTACTTCAACTAGAGAAGATTCTGCATCTTGGGTTCACTCTGCAACTCCTAGCACTTATACTATTTATGCAACTGCTGATCATGATAATATCGGATTAGAATCAGTAATTACAGATAACGACCGCACAGCCGGAACTATTCAAGTTGTTGCAAATTCTGGAGCTGGTGTGCAATGGTCACGTGACAACAATACTCAGAATGGTACATTCATTGACTTAGATGCAAATCCTTATATCATAGGAAATGTATTTTATGTTTATAATGATATTACCGTTTATTCAATTGATGCTGCATTCATGGGTGGTTCTACAGCAACTGATCCAGGAGTTTCTGCTTCTGTTACACTTTTTGAAATGGATCCAGCTGCAACAGCTACTGCTGATGTTTTTATTCCTATCTTCTCTGGTTCTACAAACGGTATTGATTATACCATTACTGCACCAATGATTGGAAATACTACTACTACAGTTTGGAATAAATTCCCATTAAATCCAGCTAATCCAACTGCTGGTGTTTTATTAGAAGGCGGAAAACAATACATGGCTGCTGTTGAACATTACGGCGGAGCAGACTATTTATCTCTTGCTGTAAGTGGAACTACTCCTAATTCAGATGCTTCTGCCTGGTTATATGGTGATGGAGGTTCTGGTGTAGACTGGTACTATCTAACTAACAAATTAAAAATTCGTTTCGGATTAGATAACACAGCTGCTTTTATGGGTGTTGAAGATTTAGTTAGTTCTAACTTGACATTAGGTCAAAACGTACCAAATCCAACTTCAAACTCCACTTCAATTAACTATTCATTAAATGAATCAGCTAATGTTAATTTCGAAATCGTTGATATTACTGGAAAAGTAATTTACTCTGAAAACATGGGTAACAAAGGCGCAGGTCTTTATTCTATGAATTTAAATACTGCCGATTACGCTGCTGGTGTTTATTATTATACAATGACTGCAGGTGCAGATAAATTAACTTGCAAAATGATGGTTACTAAGTAATCGATAAAGTTTTTATAAGAAAAGCCCCGGAGAAATTTGGGGCTTTTCTATTATATAATCATCCGTTTCCTCGATATTTTTAACCGATAATAATTTAACTAATTAAAAGTTTTGAAAAAAAGACTAACTTGTTTACTGATTTTAGCTTATTATTCAAACCATAATTATTAATTTCGCAATAAATTCAATTAAACAATATGAAAAAAATCTCTACTATTTGCGCAGTTCTTGTTAGCAGTTTAGCAATTGCTCAAGGACCAGGCTTTCCTTTAAAGAAAGCACAGATGACGAATAAATATTCGACATCAGAAGAAACTCACCAACAAACGGTTCAATCATCAGGAAACAGAGCGGTATTTTATACCAACGATTTTTCGACTCCATCTGATTGGACGTTGACAAACACTTCTAGCCCTGCTCAAAACTGGGTTATTGGATCTACATTCCCTGCTGGTTTGGCTGGTCAAAATTTCGGACCAACTTTCACATCTACTTCAGGTGGAAATTTCGCTATTGTTGATTCGGATAACGCAGGTTCTGCTGCTTCTCAAAATTGTAACATGACAAATACTGTTCCAATCAACTGTTCTGCTGAGTCAACTGTTGCAGTTAATTTTGATAATTACCACCGAATCTTCCGTGAAACGCATAAGATTTTCGTAAGTAATGACGGAGTTAACTTTACAGAATTCAATGTAAATACGAATTACGGTTCTTTAAATGGTAATTATGTAACTAGCCCTAATGGAGAAAATGTTTCTTTAAACATTTCTTGTGTTGCGGCTAACCAAGCTACAGTTTATGTAAGATTTAATTATGTGGGTGCTTATGACTGGTTCTGGGCTGTTGATGATGTTACACTTTCTGATGCTCCAGGTGATGACTTGAAATTATCAAATACTTATTATTTTAATGAAACATTAGATATCGTTTTTGGTACTCCATTGGATTATCCAATCGTTCCAGCAAATCAAATCGACAATTTAGTGATTAAATCTAATCTTGATAATTTAGGAGCTAATGCAGCTGCTAATGCTCAAATGGATGTGGCAATTACTAATTCAGCTTCTACAAATGTTTTTAATGGTTCTTCAACTGCAACAACTCTTAATTCTTGTGATTCTTCAAGAGTAGATTCAGTTATTTGGTCTCACACTGCGGTAAATGAAACGTATACCATTACAACTACTGCTGATTTTACAAATATTGCTAATGATCCTACTACAAATAATACAGGATCTGCTAAAGTTAAAGTTGTTCCAGCTTCAGGTCCAGGTATACAATGGTCAAGAGATAATGGTACAGAAAATGGTTCATTCTATGACTTAGATGCAAATCCTTACATTATGGGTAACGTATTCTATGTATACAATGATGTTACGGTATATTCAATTGATGCTGCATTTATGGGTGGCACTACAGCTACTGATCCAGGTGTTTCTGCTTCTGTAACTTTATTTGAAATGGATCCAGCTGCAGCTGCAATTGCAGATGTATTTGTTCCTATTTTCTCTGGTTCTACAAACGGAGTTGATTATACAATTACTGCCCCAATGATTGGTAATTCTACTACAACTGTTTGGAATAAATTCCCAGTGAACCCTGCTGCTCCTGAAACAGGTATTCTTTTACAAGCTGGAAAACAATATATGGCTGCAGTTGAACATTATGGTGGAACAGATATGTTGTCACTTGCACTTAGCGGTGGAACACCTAATGGTGATGCTTCTGTTTGGTTATATGGTGATGGTGGTTCTGGTGTTGACTGGTATTATGCTACATCTAAATTGAAAATTCGTTTAGGTTTAGATCAACAAGCTGCTTTCTTAGGAGTTGATGATGAATTAGAAATGAGCAACCTTAACTTAGGTCAAAATATTCCTAATCCAACTAACAATAATGCTACAATCAATTATTCATTAACTGAATCAGCTAACGTTACTTTTGAAGTGGTTGATATCACAGGAAAAGTAATTTATACTGAAGTTATGGGTAACAAAGGTGCTGGTGCTTATTCTATCAATGTAAATACTGCTGATTTTGCTGCTGGTATTTATTATTATACAATGACAGCTGGTGCTGATAAAATCACTAAGAAAATGATGGTTACAAAATAATCATTAATTGAATTTTGAAAAACCCTCGGTCGAAAGATCGAGGGTTTTTTGTTTTTTATCACAAATGGAATTGTGCCTTTCAATAATCAGATTTAATCATTCGTTATTTTAATCTTTTTTAGGCGTTAAATATTGAAAAAGAAATCTTGATTGGATCATATCAAAAGCAATCAGTCGTTATTGCATCATAATATTAATTAGAACACGGTTCTGCTTTTTTCTCCACTCCCTCAATCAATTTTACCTGCTACTCATTCTGATATAACATCTGTTTTATTCTGCCGTAAATTAGTAAAACAATAAAATTATGATGAGATATTCGAGAAGTTGGTTCAGTCGTACAGATGATTTTCCTGGCGCTACAGTGGTATAAAATAAACCTGACAATAAAGGCAGAGAATTATCACAAAACAGCATTAGCGGACAAACACCTTGTTCTTGGTTGATGCTCTAAAAATGGAATAGAGAATAAAGCGTTTTTTAGGTTTGCGCTTTCGATGAGAGAATAAAAAAGCAGGGACCACGCTGCTTAAACAAGGACTGGTATTTTTGGTTTTGGAGAAAATAGGTTGCTTTCAGACGGCAACCTATTTTTTTTTATAGCGTCACCTATTGGCTTCACCTATAGACGTCACCTTTAGGTGACGAATCAAAAATAATCAAATCTATTTCCGGCTTTAGCCGAACAAAAACATTTTATTTTTAATCCATTTATGGATTGACTTCAGAAATCTTGTGATAAAACTTAGCCTAACCTATTCCGAACGAGTGAAACGAGTTTCGAAATCTCAGGTAAATTATAAATTGATTTTTTTTGAAAGTGAGACTTTTTTAATCTATTGCAATTTTTCCTTCAACGTCTTCATGAACTTCGAAGCATAAACAAAATCTACAATTTCTTTATTATCGGTGCGGATAATTTCTTCTTTACTTCCTTCCCACCACTTTTTTCCTTGATATAAAAACATAATATTCGCGCCAATTTCAATTACCGAATTCATATCATGCGTGATCACTACCGTGGTAATATTGAATTCATGAGTAATTTCTTCAATCAAATTATCAATCACAATCGATGTTTGTGGATCTAATCCTGAGTTAGGTTCGTCACAAAAAAGATATTTTGGATTCATCGCTATCGCACGCGCAATTCCCACACGTTTTTTCATTCCACCACTAATTTCAGAGGGAAACAAATGATTTTTATCGGCAATATTTACTCGATTCAAACAAAAATTTACTCTGTCCAACATTTCTGATTTACTCATATTCGTGAATAATTTCAGAGGAAACATCACATTTTCTTCTACCGTCAATGAATCAAACAAAGCACTATATTGAAATAAAAATCCAATATGCTTACGAATATTAATACGCTCTTTCGGCGTCATGCTCGCAAAATCATCCTTCTCATAAAAAACATTTCCGCTATCAGCTTCTAACATTCCCACAATACATTTGGCCAAAACCGATTTTCCCGATCCACTTTGCCCAATAATCATATTCACTCTTCCAGGAAGAAATTGTGCGTTAATATCGTCTAAAACAACAACACCGTTAAATGCTTTTGATATGTTTTTAATTTCTATCAAAATAACAACCACTGAGTGATTAAATAATTCAGAATAAGAATCAGAATACTTCCAGTAATAACCGCTTTTGTACTGGAATGTCCTACCTCAATAGAACCGCCTTTTACATAATATCCAAAAAATGCAGAAACAGATGTAATCACAAATGCAAAAACCATTGTTTTGGTTAATGCATACTGAATGGAATAGGGGATAAACCAATACTGAACTCCGTAGATGAACGTATGTGAAGTAACTTCACCAGTCATAATTCCGAAAAGATAACCACCAAAAATTCCAAGAAACATGGAAATGGTAATTAAGAAAGGAAACATGAAAATTCCAGCTAAAATTTTTGGTAACACTAAATGCGAAGCAGAATTTACTCCCATTACATCCAAAGCATCTATCTGTTCGGTGATTCGCATCGAACCAATCTCAGATGAAATCTTGGAACCCACAATTCCTGTTAAAATTAATGGAATAATAGTTGGTGAAAATTCCAAAATAATGGATTGACGAGCCGTAAATCCAATGGTATAAAGTGGAATCCAAGGCGAGTCGATATTATAGGCAGTTTGAAGCGTAATTACAGCCCCAATGAAAATCGACATAATCGAAACAATGATAATTGATTGAATTCCAATACTCACACATTCATCAATGAAACGAGTATAAAATACACTCCACTTTTCTGGGCGCTGAAAAACTTGCCTCATGAAGGTATAATATCGACCTATTTCTTTGATAAAATTCATTACTTATTAACTTGAACCGCGAAATTACGTATAAACATCTAACAAGGAATTCATTGTTTTATTAATTTTGAACATTAAGTCCATAAAAATGAAAACTACAAATAGAATACTTATTTTTTCCTTAGTGACCATCGTAGTATTTTCAACGGCATGCAAGGGTCGTAAAAACCGTTGTGCTACTTGTCCAACCTGGAGTTATGAGAAAGTGGAAGTAATTTCTGATGAACCTAAAGGATAAAAAATGACAGAAGAAGATTTGGCAAAATCTTTAAAAAGATATTTGCCCGCTTCAACCGAATATCTAATTGCGAGGTGGATTGTTCGCAATGAAGTTCATTTTAAAGTGACCCAGCCCAGAAATTCAAAATTCGGAGATTATCGCCACCCATAC